>CAYPBC010000024.1:0-12449 GCA_964408845.1 uncultured Thermoanaerobaculia bacterium | reverse complement strand
GTGAAGAGGCTCATCATCGCCGACTCTCACGTCGGCCAGGGGGAAGACGACGCGAGCGCCATGAGCGCGCTCGTTCGCCGTGCGGCGGCCGGGGGAGTGGGTGAGATCATTTACCTCGGCGATGGCTTCCAATACCTGATCGGGATGTCGAAGTTCTGGAACACCTCGCTGCGGGAGGTGATGGACGCGTGGCGCGAGGTACGGGCGGAGGGCGTTCGACTCGTCGTCGTCGAAGGCAACCGGGACTTTTTTCTCGATGAAGCCGAGCTCGCCGATGAGATCGACTGGGGGGGCCGCGTCTACGAGTTTTCAGCCGCCGGCCGCCGCTACCGCCTCGACCACGGTGATCTGGTGAACTCGCGCGATCTCCAGTACCGGTTCTGGTCATGGTTCTCAAAGTGCGCCCCGGCTCGGATGTGGGCGCGATGGCTGCCGAAATCGATGGCGGTGGCGATCGTCCGCCACATGGAGGCCCACCTCGCCACCACCAACAAGAAATTCCGCTACGCAAAACCCATCGCCGATTTAAAGCGCGCCGCCGAACGCGCCTGGCGGGAGGGGATCGATGTGCTCTTCTGGGGTCACTTCCACACGACCTGGGAAATCACAGACGGCGACCGCCTCGCGCTCATCATCCCGGCGTGGTTGGAGACCAGGCGGAGCGTGCTGGTCGACGGCGACGGAACCTGGATCTATGTGGACAGTGATCTGGCGCCGTCCGGGGACGAGGCTGAGCGGTGAGCTCCGCTGTCCTTCCCGGACCGCGGGTGGGGTTGCAGGGATCTGTCGAGCTCCCGCCGTCGAAGAGCCTCACCAACCGTGCGCTGATCGCCGCGGCGGTGGCCGATGGGGGCGTCATCATCTCACCGCTGGACTGCGATGACACGCGAGTTCTGGCGGCCGCCCTGGCCGCTGCGGGATGGCCGGTTGCCTGGCGGGAGGACATCGAGATCACAAGCCGCATCGTACCCGGCGAGAGGGTTCGCCTCGATCTCGCCGACTCGGGAACCGGGGCGCGGCTCATTCTGGGTTTGCTGGCAGCCTCTCCGGGGCTCGGTATTGTCGACGGCAGCGCGCGTCTCAGAGCGCGGCCGATGGCCCCGCTCCTGGAGACCCTGAGTGACCTGGGCGCACGGCTTCACGCGACCAGCGGCCATTTGCCGATCGAAATCGACGGCACAGCGCTCGATGGGGGAGGGGCGACGATTCGGCCCGAGGTGTCGTCGCAGTTCGTGTCCTCGCTGGTCCTCGCCGCACCGTTGATGGCGCATGGGCTCGACCTCGAGGTTGTGGGTCCGTTGCCCTCCGCGCCCTATCTCGATCTCACCGAGGACGTGCTGCGCGCCTTTGGCGGTGAAGTCGAGGTGATGGAGAACCGGCGCCGGTGGCGGGTCTCGCCTGCGCGGCTTCAGCGAACCGATTACGCGGTCGAGGGCGACTGGTCGGCGGCCGCCTTCGTGCTCGCCGCGGTCGCAGTGGCGGGCGGCGACGTGGTGGTGTTTCCCCTGGATCCATCGAGTCGCCAGGGCGATCGCGCGCTGCTGGGCATTCTCGAGAGAACGGGTCTTCAGACGAGCTGGGATGGCGATCGCCTCCTGGTCAACGGCCCGGCGCGGTCAGCGATCGAGGCTGATCTGACCGACACCCCGGATCTCTTCCCGGCCCTGGCCGTCGTGGCGGCGACCGCAGAACCGGGCTCTCGCCTTGAAGGTCTCGACCACCTCAGACACAAGGAGAGCGACCGTCTCACGGTGATGGTGGAAAATCTCCGGCGGCTCGGCGCGGACATTTCTATTGAAGGATCACGGGCGATCTTTGGGCGGCCAATCGGCGGAAGATTCGAGCAACCACCGCGAGTGACCGCGGCCGGCGATCACCGCATCGCGATGGCGATGGCCCTCGCGGCCCTCGTCTCCGGCCCCCTCGAGCTGGATGACGCGGATTGCGTGAGCAAGTCTTTTCCGGGGTTTTGGGGCTTATGGGAGGACCTGACCGCTGTGGGAGTGGGGGGGGTGTGAAGCTACCCGCGCCGTCCGCGATGCTCATCGAGCATCCCGCGGTACCGGTGCCGACGGTAGATGGGAGGGCGCGAGCAAGTGTTGCGCCCGGTGACGAGGTCGCGGTCGAGTCCCTGTCGCGGCCGGATCGCTATCAGGTCGCGGTACAGCTGACGGCGGCCGCGTCGCTGCTGGCTGAGTTCGACCTGTGGCCTGGACGAAGGGCGTTTCGAGAGGTTCGAGTCACCCGCGCGCGGGGAGGACTCCAGGCCATACTCGGACGATTCCCTCTACCGCTGTCGCCGGTTTTCCGGCGTCTCGGCGGTGGTGAGGCGGCTGCCGAGACGAGTCGCGCCGCGGTCCTGGCCGCGATCTCCGATGCGGTTGCCCTGCCGGTCGCGGAGATCGACGTTGGGAGCGATGAGCCCGGGTTTTTTCTCGAGCGTGCGGTCATGCGGCAGCTACGGGAGCTAGGTCGTCCCCTGGCCCCCGCAACCGCCCGCGCGCTCTGGGCCCTGCGCTGGGACCTGTTGCCGCAGCCGGATGCCGGCGCAACCAGCTACTGGCGCGTACCAAACGCTGAGACCGCGAATCGTCTGGCCGCGTCCTTGTGGTCATCGCTACTGCGACGGGGTGAGCCGGCGGTGTTGTGCCTGGCTGGCGACGTGGCCATTTCACCGGTTCCTCTCGAGGGAGGTGTGCTGATCGTGGCCGGGGCGATGACGGACACCGATCTGGCCGAGGTGTCCGACTGGACCCTCCGTGACGGCTGCTCCTCGGTTGTCATCGGCACCTTTCCGCGGGGCTGGCATCCGCCGCACCCACCAGTCTTCGACGGCAGGTATCTGGCGCGGCATCTGGCCGTTGTCGGGGTGCCCCTGGCCGAGGCTCGGGAGATCGTCGATCGCCGTCAGGGGCGCTTCAACCCATTCGACGAGGGTGAGCAACAGGCGCTCACCGAGTCGGCTCGATCCCTCTTTGCCGCGTCGACAGGTGTCCGGGAACGCCCGAGCGAAGCCCCGAGCGAACGGATCCAACAACTTCTCAGTCTCGAGCCGGATGGGTTGTCGATGGAGTTCTTGACCCGGCACTCCGGCCTCGCGAGTGATGAGATGAAGGAGAGCCTGGAACGGGTGGCGGCGGTGGCGGTGGAAGCCGGATGGCGGCTGCCCGAGCCCACTGTCCTCGGACCCGATCCGTTGCATTCCGACATCGCCGCGCTTCTGACCCGGGAGGATCCGCGGCGGTTGTTACACGAGGCGCTGGGGACAGGTGACTCGGTGAGGCTTGCTGTATGGGCCCGGGAGCGGCTTGACCGGCTGGAGGGATTCGCGGTTCGCGATCTCCTGGCACATCTCGCGCCGGGGGCGTGCGGTACGGATATCCAGGTGCTGGCTGCCGAGGCGTGTCTGTCGGTTCTCGATCTTTCGGGTGCGCGAAGCTCTCTCGCTGGCCTCCCGCCCGAGCTTGGGAGGATTTACGAGCAATGGCTCGAGGCGATGGATCATCCCCACGGTGGCGAGTGGGCCGTCCCATCCGTGGAGGATATGCGTCGGTCGCCGCGAGCGGTCGCAGAGGTTGTCGTTTTCCTCCTTTGGCATCATCGATCATCGAGGGGCGAGCTCTATGAAGAGGGTCGGGGAGTGCTTGAACAGGTTCTTCCGCGGCTCGCGGAGCCGTTGAAGAGCCGGATGGAGATCGAGTTGGCAGCCATCGAGCAACCGGAGCTGCTCGTCGATTCCAGGTGGCGGCGGGAGGTGGTGGCGGAAAATCCCCGTCTCCATGCTCAGCTCATCCACCGGGTGGCCCTGCATTATCTGAAGGCATTGAAGACGCGTTCCACGCGTCGGCTCTTGGAGATCCTGGTCAACGACCGCTTCGGCCCGGGGTTCAGGGGCGCGATCGAGTTCGACCTCGGGGCGGTGGCTCTCGCCGAGGGACGCAGCCGGGACGCCCACACCCATCAGCTCCGCGCCTTTCGTCTCTTCCAGGCGGCGGGTTTTCGCTATCGCACGAACGGGGTTCTCTTCAATCTTGCGGTGGCCGACCTCGATCAGCTGCGCGTGCGCCGGGCCCGTGGCCGTCTCGATCATTTAGCCGCCGTCGATTGGGAGGTCCCATTCGTTCTCGGAGAGCGTTGCCGTTTGCAGCTCGCCATAGGCAACGACGAGGCATTCCGCAAACTCCTGGCGGCGTTCGAGATGGAGGCCGGCGACGACCCGAGGTTCAATGAGGGCCTGAACCTGCTGCGCGGAGCTTCCGCGACCCTTGACGGCGACTTTGGGCGCGCGTCCGAGCTCTTCGCACGCTCCGGTCAGGAGGGTGAGGCATGGACACGATTGGTTGAGGCTGTGTCGGGAGGAGCTTGTGGCGACCTTGGTGAGGATGGTTGGGGCGTATCCCTCGCCGCACATCTGGTTGCCGGAATGTTGGGAACCGACGAGACGGCGGCGATTCCCGGCAGTGATCCTCCGACCGCGGCACACGCTCTGGCAATTGCACTCGCGGAGCGGGTTTGTGGTCGCCGACTGCCGATGGCCGGCCCGTACCGGGCGGAGACGGTGCGACGGCTGCGGACGGAAGGTCTCGATGGGTGGGCGGAGGAACTGAGCGGTCGCCAGGCTCCAATCCTGGCGGCGGTTGCAACGCTCGCCGGCATCATGGATTCTGGGGGTCCGGAGAACATCGATCCGAATCAAATCGAGGAGCTGGTAACAGCCCTTGAGGTCGAGGGTCTCGAACTTCGTGATGCCGCTGACGGACGTTTGATCTGGAAGATCGGAAGGGGTCTGCCCGGGACAGAGGTGCGGCGGGGCCGGGTTAGTATGACTCCGCTCGGGGGAGAAGTCTCGCAGGACCCATTGTGGTCCCTTCTCATCAGAATTCTCGAGTTCCAGGTCCCGCCGGGCGCGCCGACGCCGGACTCCGAGGTCGAAAGCACGGGTTTCTACGGGAAGTCCGCGGCGGCGAGAGAGGTGAGGCGCCAACTGTGCGAACTCGGCCCCGTTCACCTGGCGGTCCTGCTCCTCGGCGAGACCGGGGTTGGCAAGGAGGTTGCCGCCACCGCCCTCCATAGGCTATCGGGACGCTCGGGATCCCTGATCGCAGTCAACGTCGCGGCGATACCGACCGGACTCCTCGAAGCCGAGCTCTTTGGATCGGTCAAGGGCGCCTTCACCGGCGCCGATCGCTCGCGCCGCGGTCTGGTGATGGCCGCCGACGGCGGGACCCTGTTCCTCGATGAGATTGGGGATCTCGATCCACCGCTGCAGGTCAAGCTGCTGCGCTTCCTGGAATCACAGGAGGTTCGTCCGGTCGGATCGACCGAGGGGAGGACGGTCGACGTGCGGATCGTCGCCGCGACCCACCGGGATCTGGAACACCGCATGCGCGAAGGCATGTTCAGGCCCGATCTGTACTATCGAGTCGCCGGACTGCCGGTGACGATTCCACCGCTGCGGGAGCGCCGCGAAGATGTCGGCATTCTGACGAGGCTCTTCGAAGCCGAAGCCCTCGCCCGCTATGGTTTGGAGTCCCGGCGATGGAGCTCCGAGGCCCGGGAGATACTCCGCCGTTACGATTGGCCCGGCAACGTTCGTGAGCTGCGGCAGACGGTGGAGGTCGCCCTGGTGCGGGCGCGGGGAGGAGTCGTGCTGCCCGAGCATCTGCCGATCGTCGTCGATGACGACCTGGCGGCCGGGACCTGGAGCGAAGCCCAGCGGGAGTTCAGACGTCGCTTCCTCACGCAAGCTCTTCGCCGCAACCACGGCAACCGCTCGGCCACCGCCCGCGAGCTCGGAATCTCCCGCCAGGCGCTCCTGTATCACCTCCGTAAGCTCGGCCTGACGGACACTGGCCGCCGCTAAACGATCTCCTTATCTATTTTTTGAGCCCACAGCTCCGAGCTGTGGGCTCAAAAAAAGGTGCGGGCCGTGAGGCCCGCAGGAGGAAGGAGGAGGTATGATGTCGTACCAGGTCGTTGTGTGCCCGGCTAATGGTTCTATAAGCAAACGGCGTGCCAAATTTCAGACGGATGGATTGGATTCGTGCAGTACGGTCCCTCGAGCCTCAAAAAGCACCTCCGCGCGCTCCGCGAAGGCGGCGAACCGGAGGTCCACGAGCGGGTTGATCTGCGCGCATGGACGGCGCTTGGCGTCGGTGGCCCGGCCGATCTGGTGATCCGATGTCGTAGTGCTGACGGGCTTCAGCGGGTGATCGACCTGCTCGCCGCCCACGGTCAGCAATGGCTTGTCATGGGTGCGGGCAGCCGTCTTGTACCCCCCATCCGCGGGCTTCGAGTGCCGGTGCTCAACCTCAGTGGCAATCTCGCCCTGTGGGAGCTCGACCTCGACGGCGCGGTGGCCGGGGGCGGTGCCAACCTGGCACAGGTGTGTCGGGCTGCTGCACGGACCGGGCTCGGTGGGGCAGAGGCGATGTTCGCTACCGCCAGTTCCGTGGGGGGGGCGGTTCAAGCCGCGGTCCATGATCTCTTTCCCTTGTCCGGGTTGCTCGACTGGGTCGATGTGGGCCGGCCGGGAAGATCCACAGAACGGGTCCGCCCGCGCACCGGAAACGGCGGACTCGGGTTTGACTTGGATCGACGGGTGGTCCTGGGCGCTCGCTTTCAACTCGTCGGAGATGGCGCATCCAACCAGAAGCTCAGAATCAACGCAGGGAGACGTTCACGACTGCAACGGGTCCCGCGCTCGACCGCACCGTGCTTTGTTGGTCCCCTCGGAAGCAATACCGAGGATCTCCTGAGAGACGCCGACTGTCCCGGTATGGTGGTGGGTGGGGTGCGCGTGTCGCGTCGTTTCCCCAACCGGCTATGCGCGTCGAGGACGGTGCGACCATCAGAAGTTGCTCAGCTGACGCGTGAGGTTCAGGCGCGGGTCGCTGATCGGATGGACGTGGTTCTTCGGTCGGCCCTTTGCTTTGTGGACGAAGACGGTGGGGCGGTCGAGCCGTGAGGCGGGGCCGTCCGCGCTGGTTGATGGTGCTGGCGCTCGCGGCGGTTGTCGTGGCGGCGATCGATACTCTCGCATCGTACAACTGGAACAGGATCACGAGAACGATGGCCGTCAACCCCGAGGCAGGCGCCATTCGACTCGCCTCGAGCTGGGTTGTGAGTCTGCCGCCGTTCGTCGTGCGCTCGCGGAGGATGGCGCCTCGTGATCTCGGGATGGCCTCGAGAGAGGCCGTGGTCGAGGCGCTGACGCGTCTCGGCGGGCTGCAGGTCAGGTGGATGCCGGTTGATCCCGTGGGTTTTACAAATCGCGCGCGTGATCTCCTGCTTCGCGACCGGGCACGTGAAGGTCTCCTGATGTTGGACGATGCTGTGCGGCGCAATCCAACCTCTCCCTCTCTGCATCGTCTGTACGGACTTGTTCTTCTTTCTCTTGGTGACCACCGGGATGGGCTGATCGAGCTCGCGACAGCGGAGGCGCTATCTCCAGGACTGCGCAACCCGCCGGTCGAGCTGGCCCCTGAAGATCAACGCTGGGTTCGCCTGGAGGGACTTCGGCTACGACGCGATTTCTACCCGCGCCGACCGACCGAAACAGCCATTGCCCTGGCCCGCGAGCTCCGGGTTGGGGGGGACGGGGCGGCTGCGCGGAATGTCCTATCCGAGTTCGTGAGCCATCCCGAGGTCAATATAGAGCTCGCCCGTTGGGCGATCGACGATGGACATCCAGAGCACGCACTCGATCTGCTGGCGCAGATCACCTCACGAACCACCTTTCCGCGACCCCTGAGGGCGCGGGCGTGGGCGATGACGGCTGTCGCGCTCGACCACGAAGGCGATATCGGCGGAGCGTTGGAGGCGGCACATTCCGCCCTTCGGCTCGATCCGAGGTCTTCGGCCCCCTACGTCACGCTTGCCGGATTGGCGCAGCGGCGCGGCGACTCCCCGGCGGCGCTCGCGCATCTGCGACGAGCCTGGGGGATGGACCCCACCGACACCCGGCTTCTCCTACGCATCGCGGCGGTGGCGGAGGAGGCCGACAAACCCGCCGACGCGCTGTTGGCCCTCGGCCGAGCGGTGGAGATCGATTCGGAGTCGCCCGACCTCGTGGCTCGCCTCGTGTCGCTTCAGTTGCGGACCGGTCGATTCACCGAGGCAGCGCTCACACTGTCTCGTGCCCTCGATCGCTTTCCAACCGACCCCCAACTCCTGCGTCTGGCAGAGAAGCTGCAACGGGACGTGGGCATCCGCTAAGGCCGAATTCTCAGTTCTCAGTTCTCAATTCTCAATGTTGGATGCCACCCACCATTCCACCTATCGGGGGCGACGGGACGGTCATTGAGAATTAAGAATTGAGAATTATCAACGATCTCGCGTTGAGGCTAATCGTCGAGTTCTTCCTTCACGTTAAAACGACCCGGGTGTGTCCGTGCGGCCCATTCCATCTGCCGGCAGATGCCGCGCAGAACCTTGATCTCGTTGTCCGTGATGCCGGCACGACCAAAGAGGCGACGGAGTTTTCTGAGTATTCGCTGGGGGCTCTGTGGATCGAGGAATCCGATGGTGAGCAGGCTATCTCGAAGATGGGACATCAGGGCATCCACCTCCTCCTGGGGCGCCGGTTCGGGCGCGGTTGGTCCTTCGTCGTTCGCGGCGAGGCGAATTTCCGCAACCAGCACGGCCACCGCCTGGGCCAAATTGAGGACCGGAAAGGCGGGCTCTGTGGGTATGTGGATCACCATGTCGCATCGGTCGAGGTCGTCGCGACTGAGGCCCCGGGTCTCGTTCCCGAAGACCAGCGCCGTTTGCTCGAGGCCGCGCTCGAGAAGGAGAGGCACCGCCTCCCGCGGTGACAGGACCGGCAGGTTCCGGCGTCCGCGGCCGGAGGCGGATGCGGCGAGAGTGCGGTAGTGCGCAGCCGCGTCGGCAAGGCTGGGCCAGGTCCGGCACTCCAGGCGGCCCTCGGCGCCGCAGGCCCAACGGAGGACATCGGGGTCATCAGCGCCGACCGCTGGACGGACCAGCTCGAGACGCGAGACACCGAAGTTGGCCGCCACCCGCATCGCGGCGCCGATATTGCCGGCCAGGGAGGGCTCAACGAGAATCACGGCTGCAACAGACATCGATCGAGATTATAGAAGTTTTGAGTTATTAGTTTTGAGTTTTTAGTTCCGGCACAAACATCCCCGCCCTTCGAGGGTGACTGGGGGATAACTCAAAACTCATAACTCAACACTCAAAACTTTGTGTTATTCGCCGAAGACCTCCGCCGAAAAAGTGGAGATGGTGGTTTCCGGCCCGCGCCAGCAGCTGGGCTCGAGCCCGGCTTTCCGGCAGGTGTGGTCGAGAAACGTCTCCCGGTCCCAGCCGTACTCGGTTGCGACCTGCGGCAGGAGGAGGCCGCGGGCGGCGCCACGTTCGATGAGGATGCCGTGGCGACCCACCACCACCTCCTCGGCGGAGGATTGGCGCAGCGGCGTGAGGACCGAAATCTCGATACGCACGCGCTCGAGCTCGTCGGCTGTGAGCGGCGGGAAGCGGGGATCGTCGAACGCGGCGGCGACGGCGTTGTCCCGGACCGCCCGCCACAGAGGCGCCACGCCGATCACATGACCGATACAGCCGCGGAGTGCGCCGCCGATCTTTAGAGTGACAAACGCACCTCGAGTTTCGAGAAGAACGGCCGAATCGAGCATGGGGGAGGGGAGGGGCCGGTCCCAGAGCCCGGCGGCTATGGTGGTACGAGCGAGCTCGAGTAAAAAACGCCGATCCTCGGCGTCCATCTCCTCCGGTGTGAGGGACGGGTTCATGCTGGCCAGCATGCTATTGTGACCCCGTGATTGTCAAATTCCCTTTTGGCGATGACCGTGTGACACTCGACCTGCGCGGTATGAAAGTGTGCTCGCTGAGGCCGAGCGCCCCCCCGGGCCGCGACGATGTTTCCGGGTTGGTTGCAAGGGCTCTGGACGAGCCTCTTGACGGCCCACCGCTGACCGTTCTCGCTTCCGGTCGGCGTAGCGCGACGGTGATCGTGCCAGATGGAACCCGCAATGCGCAGCTGCCGAAGGTCCTGCCGGAGATTCTCGAACGACTGCGGCTGGCGGGCATCGAGAGCGCAGCAACCACGGTCCTGGTGGCCAACGGCACTCATCCTACGGTTGGGGAGAAAAGCGTCCGGATGCTCCTCGGAGAGGTTCCGGAACCCATCCGAGTCATCCAACATGACAGCCGCGGCGAGGGTGATCTCGTGGGGGTGGGCGAGCTGCGTGAGGGGATCCCGTTGCGGCTGAACCGGGCCGCCGTCGAGGCTGATTTCCTGGTGACCGTCGGCTCGGTGCGTCATCACTATTTCGCCGGTTTTGGCGGAGGGCCGAAGATGGTCTTTCCGGGCGTCGGCGGCTACGACGAGATTCAGGCCAACCACGGGCTGGTGTTGTGTGCGGCCGGCGACCGATTCGAACGCCACTCGGGCTGCGAGCCCGGGGTGCTCGAGGGAAACCCGGTCGCCGAAGAGATCATGCGTGCTGCCTGCCGGCGTCTGCCGGATTGCGCCCTGTCCTTGGTCGAGGGACGGGAGGGCGGTGTCACGTGGGCCGGGTCCGGCCCGCTGCAGGTCTCGTATCCGGCTGCAATCGAGAGGGTGCGGTCCTGGTTTGAGGTGACGTCCGGTCCGCCCTTCGAGCTGATGGTGGCCGGTGGGGGCGGGGCTCCTGGCGACACCACCCTGATCCAGGGCCACAAATCGCTCGATGCGGCGTGCCGTTTCCTGGCGCCGGGCGGAGAGATCCTCTTTGTTGCGGCGCTCGATGGAGGTCTCGGGTCGGAGGAGATGCGACCATTCGTCGATCACCCGGAACCGGCGGCCATCCTCGAACGCCTGTCCGGCGATTGGATCCAGTACGGCCACACGACCCTGCGATTGCTGGAGAAGACCTCGCGCCACCGGGTGCGGCTCCTCTCGCACCTCGATCCCGAGCTCGCACGATCCCTGGGTTTCGAACCCGTAGCCGACCTCGCTGCGGTCGTTGACGAGTGGCGAACCAAGCATCCCGGCACCAGAGTCGGCGTCATGCCCGGCACCGCGGTTTACCCGGCTTCGCCGGGAGGTATTAGCAATTAGGTATTAGCTCATCGCAAGGTGGCGAAGAATTCTGGGCCAATACCTAATACCTCCTCCCTCTTGATCTGGATCAAGGACGGATCGGACACCGTCGGCGACACTATTCGCGAGGGGTGGGATTCGCCCTCGAGAGGAGACCCGATGAGTGTTGATAAGACGAACGACGAGCTGGTTTCAGACCGCGCCAGCGTTCTGACTGAGTTGGTGGACGTGGCCGAGGGCGCCATCGTGAGCCGGGTGCTGGCGAGCTCCGGCGGCGGCAACGTGACCCTGTTCGCGTTTGACCGCGGACAGGGGCTGTCCGAGCACACGGCGCCCTTTGACGCGCTGGTGCAAGTGGTGGATGGCAGGCTCGACGTGACGATCGGCGGCGTCGAGATAGCAATCGGTGCAGGCGAGATCGTGCGCATGCCGGCGGGCGTCCCGCACGCCTTGCACGCTCCCGAGCCCGCCCGAATGTTGCTGACCATGCTGCGCGAGCCCAAACCGGAGGATTGAGATGGCCGTACGCGAGGTGATCGAGATCGATGATTCGCTGTGTGACGGGTGCGGCGATTGCGTGACCGCTTGCGCCGAAGGGGCGATCGCTATCATCGACGGAAAGGCGCGTCTGATCAGTGACGTCTATTGCGACGGTCTCGGCGCCTGCCTCGGCCACTGTCCGCAGGGAGCGATCACGGTGATCCAGCGCGAAGCCGACGCCTTCGACGAGGCCGAGGTGGAACTTCACCTGGCGACGACGCGGAGTGGCAGGCCCACGCCCGCACCGCTCCCACACCTCAATGTGGTGGCGCAGTCTCCGGTCGGCGGCGGCGGTGGCTGCCCGGGCTCGCGGGCGCAGGCACTCAACCCGGTCGCCCCACCCGTTGGCGGCGGCACCGGTCCGACCTCGCAGCTCCGCCATTGGCCGGTGCAGCTTCATCTGGTGCCGCCGACCGCAGATTTTTTTGCAAACGCCGACGTCCTTCTCGCTGCAGACTGCGTGGCATTCGCGGTCGGCGACTTTCATACCCGCCATCTGGCTGGCAGCTCGCTCGCCATCGCCTGCCCCAAACTCGACAGCAACCAGGAGATCTATCTCGAAAAGCTGGTGGCGATGATCGACGAAGCGGAGATCACGAGCCTGCGGGTGATGGTGATGGAGGTGCCCTGCTGCGGAGGTCTTGTTCGGCTGGTCGAGGAAGCCCTCCGCCGCGCTCGTCGTACCGTACCGGTGGAGTGCCTGGTCGTCAGCACCCAGGGACAGATCCTGGGTGAGTACAGCATCGCGGGTTAGTTCTCGTCCAGAAACGGCGCTTTTTGGCAATTTCGTCGTCAGACTGCGGATTCCCTTGTGCGGCGTACTCGAGTACGCCTCCGCGGAAAT
>CAYPBC010000023.1:1717-12697 GCA_964408845.1 uncultured Thermoanaerobaculia bacterium | reverse complement strand
CAATCGCGATGTCCAATCTCAGGCGTGAGTGGGCGGGAATTGAGAATTGAGAATTCAAAATTGAGAATTATGGAAGCGTTCCCGTGTACCCGGAACGCGTCACGGCCGTGTAGCCATCGACACTGACCTCGATCGTCCGCCACTTGCGTTGTCCGACGCCGGAGGTGACGAAGGTGAGGATGTACCGCGAGGACAGCTCGCGGAGCATGTCGTCGACGACCTCAGGCATCTGCTCCGCCCGCGGAATGCGCCGGTAGTGGCCACCCGAAGCATCGGCGATGACGGTCAAGATCTCCTCGTATGAGGGCCCCGAGGCGCCTTCCTCCGGCGCCGGCGACTCGACCCCGAGTACGTACACCGGGGTCTCGAGACGTTGCGCCACCTCCATCGCCTCACTCGCCGTGATCTCGGACGCGTTGTCGACGCCATCGGTGAGCAGGATCGCCGCACGGCGGTGGTGGCTGGCCTTTTCGAGTATCTCGGGGATCCGAAGTACCACGTCGTACAGGGCCGTTGTGCTCCACGGCTTGAGGGTCTCCAATACCCGCGGCAGCAGGTACCATCCCATGCCGAAGGGAAAGCGCTCGAGGACGCGGTCATCGCCGAAGGTCCAGAGAGCGATTTGATCGTCCGGCCGCCGGTTGAGGAGAAACGCGGTGACGAGTTGCTGGCTGCCGCTCATCTTGCGACCCATCATCGAACCCGACGTGTCGAGGATGAACCCGAGGCTGATGGGTAGATCACTCTCGAGGTCAAGATCACGAATCGGCACCTGAAACCCGTCCACGCGGAGATGAAATTTGCTCCGTCTCACGCCGGTGACGACCCGTCCCGAGTCGTTGCGCACGGTCACCGGGACAACCACCGCGTTGATGTTGACCCGCCCCTGATACTGGGCGGCCGCCTCGCCCGCCGCCAGGCAACACAGGGCGAACACCGCCCAGCGGAGAGTCACGCGTCGCGTCCGGAGGTCTCGATCAACGCCTCGAGCGCATCTCGCCCGCAGGCCGTGGCGAACCGGCTGTGATAGCTCTCCACCACCGGAGCGTCGTCGTCGAGGTCGATTCTCAGCACCCGGTGCATCGGCACGAAGAAGGTCGTCGGACCGATGAGCTTCTCGCTGCCGGCTCTCTCCTGACGTATCCAATCCTCGACCGACTCGAGGTCCAACCCGCGGAGAACCAGACCGACCGCATCCAGCCGCACCACCACCCCCCACATCTTCTCCCGTGGGTTGCCACAGTGGACGATGACCAGCGATTCTTCGCCGATTCCAACCGCCATCAGAGTTCGGCCTCCGCCACCGGCTGCGACAGCTCGAGGAGGACGCCGCCGGTCGATTTTGGATGAACAAAGCACACCAGGCATCCGTTGGCCCCAAGCTGCGGCTCCTCCGACAGCAGCGTGCGGCCCTGCTCGGAAAGGTCGTCCATGGCGGCCCTGATATCGGGGACTCGCAGACAGATGTGGTGGAGCCCCGGCCCCCGGCGCTCGAGATGGCGCGCGATTGGGGAGTCGGGGCCGGTGGGCTCGAGCAGCTCGAGCCGACTGTCTCCAACTGGGAGAAGCGCGACCCGTACGCCCTGCTCGGACACGACCTCGATGGCTTCAACCTCGAGCCCGAGCGCCTCGTAGATGTCGAGGCCGTCATCGATGGATTCGACCGCGATCCCAATGTGGTCGAGTACGGTGGGATCCATCACGCTCCCTCGGATGCCCTGAGAATCTCGCGGGCAATGACCATGCGCTGGATCTCGGAGGTCCCCTCACCGATGGTGCAGAGCTTGGCGTCCCGCCACGCGCGTTCCACCGGGTAGTCCTTGGTGTAACCGTAACCGCCGTGGATCTGCACCGCGTCCTCGGCCACCGCCACCGCCGCCTCCGACGCGAAGACCTTTGCCATGGCCGACTCGCGGGTGGTCGTGGCGCCGGCATCCTTCATGGCCGCCGATTGCAGGGTGAGTAATCGTGCCGCTTCGACGCTGGTCGCCATGTCGGCGAGCTTGGCCCGGATGAGCTGGAAAGATGCGATGGGTTTGCCGAACTGTTCGCGGGTTTGAGCATAGGCGATGGACGCATCAAGGGCTCCGCGCGCGATGCCCACCGACAGGGCGGCGATGGAGATACGGCCGCCGTCGAGAACCTTCATGGCCTGGACGAACCCGTCGCCCTCTCCACCGAGGAGATAACCGGCGGGGATCCTGCAGTCCTCGAGCACCAGCGACGAGGTGTCGGAAGCGCGCATGCCGAGCTTGTTCTCCTTCTTTCCGGGCTCGACACCCGGACGATCAAAGGGCACGAAGAAGGCCGAGATGCCGTGATGGCCACCCTCGGACGAGGTCCGCGCCACCAGCACCGCCGCGTCGCCCGACGTGGCGTGGGTGATGAAGGTCTTGGACCCATTGAGCACCCACTCGTCGCCGTCGCGGACCGCGGTCGTGCTGGTGCCGCCGGCATCGGAGCCCGCCTGCGGTTCGGTCAGGCCCCAGGCGCCGATCCACTCGCCCGCTGCGAGCTTCGGCAGAAACTCACGCTTGAGCTCCTCCGAGCCGAAGAGGTAGAGGTGATTCGTGCACAGCGAGTTGTGGGCCGCCACCGAGAGGCCGATGCCGCCGTCGGCGGCCCCGATCTCCTCGAGAATCGTCACGTACTCGACATAACCGAGACCGGCGCCGCCGTACTCCTGGGAAATCACGACCCCGAGCAGACCGAGCTCACCGAGCTTGGTGAAGAGCTCGCGCGGAAAATGCTGGGCCTCGTCCCACTCGAAAGCGTGCGGTGCTATCTCGTTGCGCGCGAAATCGCGAACCATGTCGCGGATCGTCTCCTGATCCTGAGTCAGCTGGAAGTCCACAAACCCATCCCCTCACCCGGTCAGGGACCGGGTCATCACCGCTCCGTCGATTCTACGTCGTCCGCCGCACCACTGAAAATCACGATCTGAATTCCGGTGTAGTAGTGGCCGAGGATCTGTTCGAAGCTCCGTCCGGCGCGCGCCAGCCCATAGGCGCCGTTCTGACACAGACCGACACCGTGGCCCCAGCCACGACCGAGAAACCGCACCATCCGTTCACCATCCGGGGTGGTCCGCAGGTTCATGGCGAACAGGGTCTCGGGAAGCTCGAGGACCTGCCGCACTCCGAAGCCCGTCCACTCTTTTTTTGCGCCTGAACGCCCCGTCGCGAGCAGCCCGACGACTCTTCCAGAGGCCGACCTGGAGGTGACCTCGAGCCGTTCGAGATCCGGCACACCGAGCATCCGCTCGAGATCCGACCACGACCGCTCCCTCACCCACTCACGCCAGGCCGAACGCCGGTCAGCCTCGGCGTCGCCGCCGGAACGCACCACGACCAGTGCCAGCACCTCATCACCGGCGCGCAGGCGCTCGAGGGTCGTGCCCGGAAGCACCTCGGCAGTCGCGATTCTGCGGTAGCCGCCGCGCCAACGCTCCCACAGCGGAAGCGGCGACGGCAGATCCTCGCCGTGCTCGGCTCGACGCGGGAAGATGCCGACCGCGCCGATCCGCGGCACCGCCTCGCCGCGATCGCGCACAATGTCTCCGCGAAGCTCGAGCGCGGCCAGCGCGCCCGCCGCCGGCCAGTCGCCGCCGAGGCCGGCGGTCGGCGGATCGAGCGGCGCCTTGTAGAGATCGGTGAGAAAGAGGAGGCGTTCGAGACCGTTCGCCGTGGGAGCAATTCCGGACGGCGGGTCGACGCCGACCGCGGCGAGCAGTGATAAGGCGAAGCTGTCGGCGTCGACCGGGGTTAGAAGCCTGACCGTGGACCCGACCGATCTCTCGACCCGTTCGAGGATCTGAACCGGGTTCGCGCCGGGCGCCAAAGCGAGCGCGGAGCGCGCGACGGCGGCCGAAAATGCCGTCTGTTCGACCCAGTCACCGTTGCCCAGAGTGCCGGTCAGCGACAGCGGTCGGTCCCACACGCAGGGGACGCCCGCCAGGTACGGCTGCGCCCTACCTGAAAACAGCTCTGCGGAATTCTCGGTGTGGCCGCCGCAGGTCGATGTGTACATGGCGTCGATCGGCTCGCCATCGAACACCGCCACCAGCCCGGCGGTCTCGGCGACGGCGCGATTGGACAGCCGATGCTCGCCACCGGCCCCGGCGTAGACCTGGCAGGCGGGGGTATCACACAGATCCCAACCCTCGTCCGCATGGTCGCCCAGGTGGGCCACGGCGTAGGTTCGGGCGGCCACCGCCTGCGCCTTGAGGGCATCGAGCTCGGGGAATTGAGAGGGCCCCATTTCGACCGGCACGACCCCCCGGAGATAGCTCTCCATATTGAGTTCGTTGATGACCAGCGCCTCGCGGCCGACCGCCCGCGCTCGCAGCCGGCCGCGGTATCGCCGCGACCCGACCGCCACCGGCCAGTCGCCCGCCGGTTCGATCACGACCTCCGCCGCACTCGTGACCAGCCCACTTTCCGCACCAGTGATGCGGAGAACTCCGGCTGCAGGAGAGGAAAACACACCGGTGAAACCGAGGGCTGCGAGCTCTGACACCGGGTCTCTCGGTGGGTTCGCGGTCCAACCGATCCGCACCCTCGTGAGGCCGTTCCTTGCGGCCTCCTGGCGGACATCTGCTTCCGCGCCGAAACCCAGGCGGATCTTCTGCGCGGCCGCGGCGGCGTTGGCGGGGTCGGACCACGCCCCGACCTGCCAATACTGGGTCCCGGCGGCCGCCACCCCGATCTCGAGCGGTCCCCACAGCCAGGAACCCGCGGAGTCGTGGCGAACCCAGTAGGCGCGACCCGGCTGTGGTAACCGCACCACCGACGACGAACGCTCGAGCAGCACCCGCACCAGCGGCGGGTCGGTGTCTCGGGCGGGCATGGGCGCCGGCGGCGGAATGGTGGGCACAGCCGTGGGCACAGGCGGAGCCGGGGTGGGCGACGGGGTCCGGGCCGCGGTCGGCGGCCGGGTCGGCTGGGGAGCTGGAGCCGTCGCCGGCGGTGCGCTGGCGCACCCCGCCACCAGGCTGAAAAGGAGGAGGACGGACCGACCTCTCACCGCGGCAGGCCCCCCTCATGCGAGGCGAGGCGCTCCGCGCGGTAGTCGCTGCCGCGGAGCTCAAGACGGCGGCACATCTCGAAGAGTCGCGAACGGATGCGGTGTGACACGCGGTCGGCCAGCGACTCCTCCGCCGTTCCCTTCGGAAAATCGGAAAAGTTGGTCGTGAATATGGTAACGCGATCCTCGAGGTAGCGGGTGTTGACCAGGTAGTAGAGGAGATCCATGACCCACGGCGTTGTTTTCCCGGCACCGAGCTCGTCGAGAACCAGGAGCTCCGTCTCGACCAGCGGCCGCAGGATCTCCCGACTCGAGCCTGAGCCGTCGAAGGTCATCTGGATCTCCAGCACCAACGACGTGAAGTCCGCGAAGCGTCCGCGAACCGCCGGCGCCTTTTCCCGCATGATCTGTTGCAGGGCGGCCACTGCTAAATGGGTCTTCCCGGTTCCCACAGGACCCATCAGCAACAGGCCTTTTTCAGTCTTGGGATAGAGATCCACGAACTCCTGCACCGACCGCCGAGTCTTGGCCAGAGTGGGATCCGCCGGATTCCAGAGTTCAAAGTTGTCGAGAGTGCAGTGGTGGTATCTGGCCGGGACTCCAGCCTGCTCGAAAAACCGCCCACGCCGCGCACCCTCGGCGCACTCGCATCGCCTGACCAGCTCGACGCCATCCTCCTCGACCAGGATCCAGCCCGTGTCGTCACAGCGGGAGCAGGCCGCAGGTTGCTCTGGGATCTTCGCCATCGGCACAGTATAGCTGCCCCTGCACGCAGGGGTTCAGGGTACAGGGCACAGGGTTCAAAACGGCCCTGCACCCTGTACCCTGTTGCCCTATTACGGCTCAGAACGACGAGCCGGGTTGCTCGAGGAAGGCGGCTTCCTCGGCGGTGGACTCGCGATCGAGGATGCGGTTGCGGTGCGGGAAACGTCCAAAGCGAGCAATGACCTCGCGGTGCTTCTGCGCGTAGTCGATGAAGTTCGAGAATGTCGGGCGTTGTTCCTCGGGAACCGACTCCGCCAGCTCGCGAAAGAGCTCGACGCTGCGGTCCTGATCTTCTAAATCCTCGGAGTGCTCAAAGGGCAGATACAAGAAGAGCCTCTCGATCGGTCTCAGCAGCTCGTTCGCGCGGGTCTCCAGACCCTGCTCAGCCAAGATGCGGGCCGCGGCATCCTGTGCGAACGCCCCGGGCGTGTCACGGTGGATGGCGCGTGGCAGCTGGTCGAGGAGGAGAATCAGCGCCAGTCGTCCCCGCGCGGACTCTGCCCAGTGGTTGAGAAGACCCGCCGCCGCCGCAGATGCGGCCGCACCAAATCGCTCCCGCAGCAACCCGTCGGTCGCCGGGCTGTGACCCCACCACAGCTCCGCCATCGCGGCAGCGACCGCCGCATCGTCCGAATCGTCTCCGAACCAAAAGGCCAACAGCTCGTCGCGGACGTTTTCCATGGTGTCCCTCCTCCACTGCATCAACCTCGATCGCAATTTGAAGATTTCATTCTATGGGGAATGCTGGATGCTGGATGCTGGATGCGACAAAACCATTGATTCGCGACCCGGCTTGTCAAGGGGTGAGTGACCGGCATTCCGAATTCCGAATTCCGAATTCCGAATTCATAATTCATAATCCTCCCATGCGCATCCTCCATCTCCTCTCCCAGCGGCCATCGCTGACCGGCAGCGGCATCACTCTCGATGCGATCGTCCGGCACGCCGCCGACGCCGGACACGACCAGCGGGTGGTGGTCGGCGCGCCCGCCGACGATCCCACACCTCCGGTCGGGGGGCTCGCGACCGAGCGTATCCATCCGCTGCCCTTCGGGTTGCCACCGCTTGACTTCCTTGTTCCCGGGATGAGCGACGTCATGCCGTATGCAAGCACCCGGTTCTCGCAGCTCAGCCACGAACAGGTTGCTGCCTACCGCCGCGCCTGGGCCGGACACCTGCAGCCGATTCTCAACGACTTCCAGCCCGACCTTATCCACTCCCACCATGTGTGGCTGATGTCGGCCCTGCTCAAAGACCTTGCTCCCGCAACCCCGGTCGTCACCCACTGTCACGCGACGGGTCTGCGGCAGATGGAGCTCTGTCCACACCTCGCCGACGACGTCCGTTCGGGTTGCTCGCGCAACGATGCCTTCATCATCCTTCACACCGGTCATGCGGAGCAGCTTCAGAAAAGGCTCGGTATCGACCCGGCCCGCACCCATGTCGTTGGCGCCGGATATCGAGAAGATCTCTTTCACTGCCGTGGTCGTGATCCCAAGAGGAAACCAGAACTGCTTTTCATCGGCAAGTACAGCGCCGCCAAGGGACTGCCCTGGCTGCTCGACGCTTTCGAAAGAGTCCTGGCCCGCCGCCCGGCAATCCGGCTCCACGTCGCCGGAGGCGGCGCCGGGAAGGAGGCGGATGCGCTTCGCTCCAGGATGGACCGGATGGCGCCGGCGGTGGTGCGGCACGGTCAGCTCGCCCAACCCGAGCTCGCCGACCTCGCCCGGAATTGCACTGTGTGCGTCCTGCCGTCGTTCTACGAAGGCCTGCCGCTGGTACTGGTTGAAGCACTGGCCGGCGGCTGCCGGTTGGTGGCCACCCGGCTCCCGGGTGTCGAGGCAGAACTCGCCCCTCGCATCGGCGATTCTCTCGAGCTGGTCGAGCTGCCGCGTCTCGAGACCGTTGACCGGCCCCATCCGGATGACCTGCCGGATTTCGTCGATAGGATCGAAACCGCCATCGAGAACACTCTCGACAAACCGCCGTTTGGCGATCCCGCCCGGACCATGTCCGGAGCCCTCGCGCACTTCAGTTGGGGGGCGGTCTTCAATCGCGTCGAGGCCGTCTGGAGAACGCTCGCCTAAATCAACTCCAGCACCCTCTCGGTCGGCCGCCCCATGACGGCACGATTGCCGGACACGGCGATCGGTCGCTCGATCAGCTTCGGATGCTCGACCATCGCCGCGATCAGCTGATCGCGGGTCAGAGACTCGTCGTCGAGCTTGAGCTCCTTGAATATGTCTTCGCGACGCCGCATGAGATCGCGCGGATCCATGTCCAATCGGCCGAGAATCGTATCGAGCTCCTCCGCTGAAGGCGGAGTCTTCAGGTACTCGAAGATTTCGGGTTCGACGCCGTGCTCACGGAGCAGGCTGACCGCCTGCCTGGACTTGCTTCAGCGGGGGTTGTACCAGAGCACGATGGACATCATGCGCCTCCTTCCGAATTCCGAATTCTACAGTCCCAGTCCGTCGAACTCGACGAGGCCGGCCGTGACCTCCGATCGGGCGTCTTCGAGAGCGGCGGCTGCAGCCGCCGCCCGATCCGCTCCGAGATTCTGACTGAGCACGACATCGAGAACCCCAGACCCGAGGTCAAAGGAGAATACCCTGCCTGAGAACGTCCCGTCCCGGACCTCGCGAGCAATCCGTACCATCGCCTCGGGGAGGTCCACCTCGACCGTCGCAATCACGACCTCCGGCTCAACATTCATGGAATCGGGATCTGAGGCCACCAGAAGTATGCCGGCATTGTGAGCGGCGGCGAGCACGGCGGGATCGGAACGGTCGCTGGCATACAGCGCAACGCCGATGCCCGAAGACTTCAGCTTCCACACTCCGTCAGGACCCTCCGCTGCCTCCACCGTGACCTTCCGACGCCCCTGTCGCGCGCCAAAGCCGGCGACAAAACCGTCCTCGAGGGCCTCGAGCCATGACCCGCCCCCGCCGCGCAAAAGTCCGACCTTGCCATCCGGCACGATCTCACCGGCGACCGCACCCGCCAGGTATCCCGCCTCCTCAGGCAGAAACCGGATCGAGCCCAGGTTGGGACCGTGAACACGACCGGGGAGGAGAACAAAGGCGGTGTCCGGGAAGGCGGCGGCTTCGGAGTACAGCATCTTCTCGACGCCGGCGCCGACGAAATATATGAGCTTGGCGCCGGCCCGCCCCTGCTCTGCGAGTCGGGCCCGTGCGTCACTATCGTTTTCGACCCGAAACCGCGCCACGTCGGCTTCAAGCTCGGCGGCGATCAGTCCGAGACCGCGCTCCGCCGCACGCTCCCATCGGCCCGAGAGAGACCGGGTCGAGAGCATGCGCACTGTGAACCTCTTCTCCGGCTCTGGTACCTCCCGACCGCAGGTTGTCATGAGCACCGTCATCAGAAGGAAGAGTACAACGACGACATATCCGGTTTTGCGCATCGCGTCCACTATCATAACTGGGATACAATCGGCGCGTGGATCTCCTGCAACTGGTGGCCGAGCTTGACGAGCATCTTGATGCCGACGGCACAGCCGACTACTGCCCCAATGGCCTCCAGGTCGAGGGAGCGCCCGATGTCCGCAGGATCGTAACCGCTGTCTCCGCTTCGCTCGAACTTTTCGCCGCTGCTGCCGAACGAGGAGCTGATGCGGTAATTGTCCACCATGGCATTCTCTGGAGCGGTTCCGAACCGACCAGGATAGTGGGATCATTTCGCGACCGCCTCGGGGTGCTGATCGAAAACCGGATGTCCCTCATTGCCTACCACCTGCCTCTCGACCGACACATGGAGCTCGGCAACGCGGCCCAGCTCGCCCGGAGGATCGGTCTCGAGGAGCTCGAGCCCTTCGGCATCCACTGCGGCGCTTCAACCGGAGTCTGCGGGGTGTTCCCCAACCCGGTCGAGGTCAACGAGTTCATCGGCGCCATCGCCGAGGCCTGCGAGCGCGAGCCGCAGATCTTCCCCGGCGGTGAGCCTCTCGTGACATCGGTCGGCATCATCACCGGCGGCGCCCAAAAAGAGTTCCACCAGGCCGTGGCCGCGGGTCTCGACGCCTACGTCACCGGAGAGGCCTCGGAGTGGGTGATGCATCAGGCCGCCGAGGACCGGGTTCACTACGTGGCTGCGGGCCACTACGCCACCGAGCGTTTTGGCATCCGCGCCCTCGGACGCTGGATTGCGGACCGCCACGACCTCGATATGGAGTTTATCGATCTCCCAAACCCGGTTTGACAAATTCTCAATTTTGAATTACCCGCACCCGCCCGAAAACGGCTGGAGGGAGGGGTGGAAATTGAGAACTGAGAATTGAAACCGGGTTGGTGCGCGACATTCCTAATTCCTCATTGGCCGTTGGGTTACACTCTCGCAGATGACTGATTCCACGCGCGCTCCGACTCCTTCAAACGCCTACTCCTTCTCTCGGTTAAAGTCGTTCAACCAGTGTCCGATACAGTACAGGTTTCGTTATATGGAGGGGCTCAAGGAGAGTTTCAGATCCATCGAATCCTATCTCGGCAGCACGGTTCACGATGTTCTCGAGTGGCTGTACGGCGAACGTGATCGGGGCTCCAAACCCGACGAGCAACAGATGCTCGATCGGTTTGCTTCTCGATGGAGCGAGGGCTGGAACGACGACATCACCATCATTCGGATCGACGAGAATCAGGAAACCTATCTTCGGACCGGCCGCGAGATGCTCGACCGGTTCCACCGCGAGACATTCACGCGCGACCGATCGCAGACTGTGTCCCTCGAACAGCGGCTGTCGGCGCCCCTCTCCGACGGGGTCGTCTTCACCGGCATAGCCGACCGGGTGGGGCGCACCGAGCAGGGACGCCTGTTTGTGGTCGACTACAAGACCTCCCGCTCAAAAGGCAACGGTTCCGAGTTTTCAGAGGGATTGCAGGCCCCACTCTACGCTGCCTGCGTCCTCAAACTCCACGGTGAGAGGGTAGCGCTTGCCGGCTATCACTACCTCCGCCACGGCACCACCCAATGGCGGCGGATCGACGACGAGCAGGCCGAACGCCTGTGGGCGCGCGTCCTCGAGCTGGTCGGCGAAACCGAGTCCGCCGGCGACTTCCCCGCACGTCCGGGAATCCTGTGCGCGTGGTGCGGCTTCAACGCCCATTGCCCGGCAGCGGAGGTCCCCGATAGATTCGCAGGTGGCCTCCGGTATGCGCAGAGCACACGTTAAACGTT
>CAYPBC010000023.1:0-1617 GCA_964408845.1 uncultured Thermoanaerobaculia bacterium | reverse complement strand
GAACGTTAGAACGTTGAACGTTGAACGTTTCCACCCACCCGCCCATGTTTTGAGGGTCGCTCCAAATCCCTGGGGGTGGGAACGTTCAAAAAGTAATGTTCTACCGTTCAAACTCCTTTTCCGGTGTAGAATCGGGAAAATTCCAGATCAGGAGGATCGATCATGGCTTTTGAGCTACCGCCTCTCCCCTACGTCGATGACGCGCTCATGCCTCATATCTCGGCCGAAACGCTCGCGTATCACTGGGGCAAACACCACCGGGCGTATGTCAACAATCTCAACAAGCTGACGGAGGGCACCGAGTGGGCGGATACGTCGCTCGAGGACATCATCTGTAGGGCCGACGGCGGGATATTCAACAACGGCGCCCAGGTGTGGAATCACTCCTTCTATTGGAACTGTATGAGCCCGAGCGGTGGCGGCGAGCCGACCGGCGTGGTGGCAGACCGCATCAACTCGTCCTTTGGCTCTTTCACCGATTTCCGAGACAAGTTCACCGCGGAGGCCGCGGGGCGGTTCGGATCAGGATGGGCATGGCTGGTGAGCGCACCCTCCGGCCAATTGTCGATCGTCACCACGAGCAACGCCGGTAATCCGCTCCGCGATGGTGAGAAACCGCTCCTCACCTGCGACGTGTGGGAGCACGCCTACTACATCGACTACCGCAACGCCCGGCCGGAATATCTCGCGCATTTCTGGGATCTGGTGAACTGGGATTTCGTCACCGAGAATCTTTAGAATCGATTCTTACCCGCGGTCCGTCGCCTCCCGGTAGGCGCGATACCCTTCCGCCATGATCTCGCGGGCGCGGTGAAAGTCGAACCAACCGATCTCGCCAACCTCGGGCTCCACGGCGTGGAGATCGCCCTCGCACAGCTTTGACAGGTTGTACTGCATCATGTGGAACGACCGCATCATGACCTCGAGCCGGTTCGGGAAATCGCTCTTTCGATGCCACAGGCGAACCCGGTGACGCTTGAGCATCGCATCCACCCGCTCGAGGACATGTGCCGGCGCCGATCCCTCGAATAACCCGCTCATCATCCATGCTGTCGGCCGCCCCGGCATCGGTGGGCGCAGGACATTGACCGCCATCATGGGAGCATCCGCGAGTTGGGCAGCGGCGGTTGCCGGAACCGGCGTCACCATCGCCCCGTCGACGAGAGTACGGCCGTCAATAGTGACGGGCGATAGGATCCCCGGAATCGCTGAAGAAGCGCGAACCGAATCCGCGAGATCGCCGGTTCTCAGGACCACCTCTTCTCCACTGTCGAGATCGCAGCAGACGGCGGCGAAGGGCAGCTCGAGCTCCTCGATGGAGGTTTCGCCAATGGTCTCGCGGAGAAGATCGGAAAACGCGGCCCCGCCCGGCGAGCGAACCATGATCCGTCCCAGACGCGACCAGTCGACGGCTGAGAAAAACCCCTCCATCTCGCGCGCGGTCATGCCGCGCGAAAAGAGAGCGCCGACGATTGAACCCATGGAGGTACCGGCAATGGCCGCGACCTCGATCCCATCCTCCTCGAGCCCTCGCAGCACACCGACATGAGCGAGCCCCTTCGCGGCTCCGCCACCAAGCGCCAGGGACACTCGAGATTCAACCACGATTGGAGTGTA
>CAYPBC010000022.1:0-12859 GCA_964408845.1 uncultured Thermoanaerobaculia bacterium | reverse complement strand
ATAACCAAGGCGCCACATTCGTGCTGACGCTACCCCAGGCATAATTCTCAGTTCTTAATTCTTAATTCTTAATTCTCAATGATTTGACTTCGGCATCTCGCTGGGCGGGCATGCGGGAATTGAGAATTGAGAATTCAAAATTGAGAATCAATCAACGACCTTCGTATTCGGATAAAAATTCGACCAGGCGAACCAGTAGACCGGGGTCACCGCCAGCGCCTCGCGCTCCTGCCCCCCGGCCTGCGCGATGAATGCGCGCACCCCGCCGTCGTCAGCCCGGGACACCACCACCGGCGTGCCTCCAAGGTCAACCTGAATCAGTTTGCCGCCCGCCAACGCCGCTTCGGTCACCGCAACCGCGTGAGCACCGATCGCCGCCCCGTAGACCACGGTTTTACCGGGCATCTTTTCGTTCAACCACTGAGCGCGGAACAGACCCATTCGTTGAGGGTCATCGAAGTAATCCTGATAGTGGGATGCCTTCACCTCTTCCGATTTTTCGAGGACCTTGGTCTCCGGATGCGTTTCGTACCAGAGCGCCCACGTGGTTTCGATCGCCTCCAGTTTTTCGAGCTGTGCGCCCTTGGCCTTGCCGTCGATGGCGCGGCCGGTGACGTGGCTCCAAGAGGAGCTGGTCTCACGGTCCTGCATGATGAGGCTGTTACGCCACAGCTTGCCCGAGACCTGGAAGGTGTAGGTTTTCCCACCCAGCGTGCGGGCGTAGACCACGCCCGTGTGGCAGAGAGGTCACCAGGTGGCGGCAATCGCCGTGCCCTTGATCTCGTCGTTGACGATCTCGTGCGCATCGAGTTGCCACAGCGAGTAAGCGCGGGCCTCACCGCCGAGGACGACCCCGAGCACGGGCTCGCCTGCGTTCATCTGAGCGTTTGCGGCCGCGCCGGAAACAAAGGTCGGATCGTCGATAGCCGGGATCGCCCCTACCGGGAGCACCTGGTAGACATCATCCCCGCCCACCGTCGCCACCACTTCAGGTTTCGGACGCTGGGCCTCGGCCGGGATCGTCGCCGCGAGACCGATGAGCGCCGCCACCACCATGAACCGTCTCATTCGACACCTCCATTTCGTCATGAACATCTATGCGTTTGGCCTACCGAAGTTACCCGATCCGGCGCATCGTATACTCGGGACGAGCCCGTATATCAGAGGATATGAGGACATGCATCGAAAAAATGTAATTATCTTGTTGCTCATCGCCTGCTGCGTTACCGCGGCAGCCGTTGCGTTTTTTCGTTCTCACCGGTCCTTCCCAGCAGTCGACGCGCGGGCGCCGAGCCACTACTTCATCGCCCGCGACCACTTCGATCGCGAGCAACTCCGCTGCGACTTCACTTTTGGATTCGACCGCTTCCGCATGAAGGACCTGTGGGCTCTCCCGCTGCAGCCTTGCAGTCTCGGGTATGGATGGAGCGAACCGACCCGCCACGGCATCGCAGCCTTCGCCAAACAACCCGATCTGGAGTTCTTTGTCGACAGCCCGCACTGGACCCATCTGGTCCTGCGGATCAAGTCGGTTGCAGACCTGAAGAACGATCGGATTCAGAAAATGAGGGTGCGGCTCAACGGCAGGCCGTTGGCCGCGTCCGAGGTTCCGAAATCGTGGACGACCATCGGTATCGAAATCCCTCCGGGAGCACTTCGGGCCGGGACCAACACCTTCAAGTTCTCTTTCACCCATCGGGCGCCGTTGCCCGGGCCACACCGGCAAAAGATTCAACCGCGTTTCTCCGTCCGTATCAAGGAGGCCGAGCTCGCCGACGAACCTCCGCGACGGGGCCTGATCGCAGAGGCGCGCCGATGGATCGTTCGAGACAATCCCCTCCCGCTCTCGCGACATCCGGTCCAGATCTTCGACCAAACGCTAGATCGGTTCATCGTGGCGGAGGCCGGAACGTTGGTGATGCCTCTCACGCTGCCGGCAACGGCTCACGCCCTCGAGCTCGAGGTCGCGGCGCCGCCCGGTCTCGACTGTCGAGAGGCCCAGCTCATTTTGGACGTGCAGGGTTTGACCACCGGCACACAGAGCTCGACGACGCTGTCAATCGGCGACCTCTGTGATGGACCCCGTGCCGGGATCCTCACCGCTGAGGTTCCAATCGATGATTTTGCCGGCAAAGACTGCATTCTCTCATTCAGGGCACAGCCCGAACCCGCGGGATCCGTGATCGAAATCGGCCGGCCGCGATTGATCACAAGGCCCCCCCCCACGAAAGACACATCCGGCGCGGAGAGAGAAACCCAACCGGGTCGGCGGCCCGACATCGTGCTCATCACCCTCGACGCCGCGCGGCCGCACCACTTTTCCTGCTACGACTACGATCGGCTGACCACTCCCAACCTCGACCAATTGAGTCAGGAATCCCTGGTGTTCACGAACGTCTTCGCGCTGGTGCCCAATACCCGGCGCTCGGTCCCGACGATGATCACCGGACTCTCCTTCCTCAACCACCAGGTCCTTGATGACGATTCAACCCTGTCCGACGAGGCAACGACCCTCGCGGAGTACCTCCGGGATGCGGGTTATCGGACGGCCTGCTTCAGCGCCAATCCGAACAACTCGCGGGCGATCGGGGACGATCAGGGATACGACGAGTTCTTCGAGCTGTGGACGGAGGTCCCGAGGACGGTGTCGAGGACGCCCGGGTACCTCACCCGGAGAACCCTCGAGTGGCTCGCCAGGTTCGACGACTCGACACCTCTGCACCTCCAGCTCCATTTCGTACCGCCGCACGCCCCCTATGAACCGGCGCCTGAGTTCGATCTGTTCACCGATCCGACCTACGACGGTTGGTGCGATGGAACTCCGCGCACCCTGCGCCAGATCGATAAAGCGCTTCGCACGGCCAACGACGCGGACCTGGCCCAGATCACCGCCCTCTACGATGGCAATTTGCGGGCTGTGGACGCCTCGGTGGCGCAGGTGCTCGACGCTCTCAGAAACCGGGAGCGATGGCAGGACACCGTGGTGCTGGTGACCTCCGATCATGGCGAAGCGCTCTTCGAGCACCGGCGGATGCTGCACAACAACACGTTGTTCGACGAAATGCTGCGAGTTCCCTTCATCCTGCGCCTGCCGGGAGGCCGCCTCCCAGACGGTGTCGACCTCAACCGTTTCGCGACACTGGCTGACCTGACACCGACACTGCTGGCCGCCGCGTCGGTGCAACCCGCGGTCACCCTCGACGGCGCCGATCTCCTGCAGCCCAGAGCCGCGACCGATGCACGCAACCTCGTCGCCCGCACCGTCCCCAAGGATCCTCTGCGCGGCCTGCAAACGCCGCGATGGAAGCTGGTCCTCACCACCTCCGGCCAAACCCAGCTCTACGATCTGGCGTCGGATCCCGGCGAGCACCAAAACGTCGGATTCGAGAACCTCCCGACGCTCGTCGGTCTCGGCCAGTTCCTCACCGGGCGGCTGACGGTACCGCCCTCGCTCGCCGGAACCAGGAGCACAACCGAGGCGCCCCTCGCGGACCAGGAGATGCTGAAGGCGCTGGGCTACGTGGAGTAGGCAGGGCACAGGGTTCAGGGCACAGGGTTCAGGTCGTCCCTGTACCCTGTAAGCGAATCAATTCACGTAACCGAGGACTTTGAGCTGTTGTTCGCGTAATCGGCGCTCCTGCTCCGTTATCTTGTTGACGGGCCGCAGACGCGGCGGACTCAGCGACTTCGACTTGATGACCGGGTTGGCCCACAGCGCGAGTTCGAACAGACCCCCCTCCTCGCGCTCGATCTCGGTGGCGATACACATCTCCACGTGCTCGTAAGCGTAGGCGCCGAGCGAAATCCTCTGCCGCATCCACAACTCCTCGGCGCCCGAGTCCAGGGTCTCGTCCACTATCAGCTCGGGTTCGCCGTCGCCGGCGATCGTCATTGTGAATCTGGCCCGCACGTGGCGATCTCTCAGCCTCTCCCCGTCGATTCCGAAGCCGCTCCCCATCGAGGCCTGCGGCGGGATCAGCAATTTTCGGCACCCCCTATTCGATTTCAGAAGCTTTCTCTTCTTGCCGTCCACGACCCTGTCCTCGGTTTCGAACGGGAAGTCGAACCGATAAAGACCCGTGTCCACAAACGGGCGCCGGGCCCGTCGGCGGCGAGCCCCTTCATCGGGAGGCGCCAGCGCGGCCAACTGCGGGCAGTGATCAGAGGGCAGCCGCTCCAACCGCATCGGGTTGAACGGGGGCGCCCACTCCCAAACAATCCGCCCGCCGGGGGTGGTCTCGAAGACCCGGCCGCCGTTGCTCGAGGTGATGAGAATATTCTCTCCAGGCAGCGGCTGCGCCGTCCCGCCGACGGTGGAAAAGAAGAATTCGGAGCCGTACTCCCACGTCACCTCGCCGGCAACCGGATCGATGGCCTGGACCAGGCTTCTGCGATAGACGTGAAGATCTTCGAGCCCGTTGTTGAAGACCATGACGAGGCCGGCGCCAAGCGCCCCGCGCTCGACCATCACGGCCTCGTGCTGGTGGTCGAGCCCCTTCGACCACTGCCACACAACGTCGCCGGTCGCCTTGTCGATGATGAAAACCGTGTTGAGGTTTCGCGCACTGACGAGGATGTTGCCGGGCCGAAACCGCGAGTCGCCGGCGTCGAACCAGCGGTTGGGGGGAAGCTCGCGGATAGAGTTGCTGTGGCTCGGGTCCGTGCTCCCGTCTTCCCACGCTGAAAAACGGCGTCGGTGCTCGTACATCCACCATTCCCAGACCACCCGGTCCTCTGAATCGACCTCGTAGAGATAATCGGTATGGGTGTGGCCGTCGTGACCGAGGATGAGGTAGTTGCCGTTCTCCAATGTGATCAGATCGTGGTGCGGAAAGTGGTGCTCGTCCGGAAGCTGGAGGTACCACGTCAGGTTGCCGTCCCAGTCGTACTCCTTGACCAGGTTGTCGGCCCCTATGACCGCCAATCTTCCATCCCGCCTCAGACGCACCCGGCCGATCGCACGCACCTCGGGCCACACGTGGACGATGCGGCCGTTCATGTCAAAGATCACGGGAATTCGCCGCCGGTAGAGCCCGAGATTGAAGCCTGGTGAGGCATGGCTCGGCAGATACGTTCTGACCCAGGACTCGGAATCCAGATCACCAAGGCCGGCATGGAGGTCGTCGAGCTGGTCGGGTCGATCGATCTCGGATCGTTCGAAGGGGCGCCACTCCTCTTTCTGCGACCGCAGATAGAAGAAGACGGCCGCTGCCAGCCCCGCCACGACAACCACCGCGAGAACCCGTTTCAGCATCGGCGTCCCCGCGGCCGCAGCGCGTCGATGCGCATGGTGCCGATCGCGGCTGTCACTGGATGTAGCCCAGAGCTCTGAGCTGCTGCGCGCGCAATCGGCGCTCCTGCTCGGTGATGATCACGGGTTCTTCCTTAAACGGGCGTTGCACTCGGGAGGAAATCCGCGGATTGCCCCAGGCCACCATATCCAGGGGATTTTCCATCTCACCCTGCGCTTCAGTCGCAACGCATATCGTGACCCGTTTGTAGGCGAAACGCCCGAGCTGCAGGTTGCGGCCCCGCCACGGGCTCTTCGACTCCGGGGTCAAGGACCGATCGAGGAGGGTCTCGGGCGGCCCGTCTCCGGCGTCCACGGTGAGTCGAAAGTGGGCCTCGATCCATCTTCCATGGAGACGTTCCTCGTCGATCCCGAACTCCACCCACATGGCGGCGCCAGGCGGTATCAGCAACTCGCGGCAGTCGTTGTCTTCTCGCAACAAGCGGCGCGGTTGTCCGGCCACGGTTCGGGTTGTGAAGTCCTCGGGGAGAGCGAAGCGGTAGAGGTCGATGTCCACGAACGGTCGGCTGTCTCCCCGAACCCGCACCTCGGTTTCCACCGGCCGCGACAGGCCGGCCAACTGGGGGCAATAGTCGTAGGGCAGGCGTTCGGGCCTCATCGGAAGGTACGGCGGGACCCACTCCCAGGCGATCTCGCCCGACGCCGTGATCTCGAAGACGCGCCCGCCGTGGCTCGAGGCGATGAAGATGTTCGCGCCGGGCAGCATCTGCGCGGTGCCGGCAACCGAAGAGAAGAAAAACCTCGAACCGTACTTCCACACCACCTCATTGGCGGCGGGATCGATGGCCTGCACCAGGCTGCGCCGGTAGCCGTGGAGGTCGTGGCGGCCGTTGTTGAAGAGCAGGACCCGCCCCGCGCCCGGTTCCCCTTTCGGCACCATGCTCGCCTCGTGCTGGTAGTCGAGGCCCTCGGAGTACTTCCACACCACTTCGGAGCTTTGCTTGTCGATGATGAAGATCATATCGAGATGGCGGGCGCTGACCAGGATGTTGCCGGGCCGGAATCGCTCATCCCCGCCGTCGAACCATGGATTCGGCGGCAGCTCGTGGATCGAGTTGAAGTGGGTCGGGTCCTTTCGTTCACGGTCCCAGGTTGGGAAGTCGTCTATGTGGTCCAGTGACCGCCACTCCCAGACCACGCGGCCCTTTCGGTCCACCTCCTGAAGATAACCTGTTTGAGTCTCGTCGTGGCGGGCGAGCACCAGGTAGTTTCCGTTGGCGAGCCAAATCAAATCGTGGTGCGGAAAATCGTCGTCGATCGGCAGCCGGTAGATCCACCTCAGCGTCCCCTCCCAGTCGTACTCCTTGATCAGATTGTCGGTGCCTATCACCGCCAGGGTGCCATCCCGGTTGAGACGGATGCGCGCCACCGCCCGCACATCAGGCCACATGTGCACGATGCGGGAGTTCATGTCGATGATCATCGGCACCCGCCGCCCGTACAGCACCAGGTTGTACCCGCCCGCCGACAGCTCGGGCCGATACTGCCGCACCCAGGATGTGGGATCGAGGTCCGGTAGGCCGAGGAGGCGCTCGTCGGGTTCGATGGCCTCCTCGATCGCGACCAGCTCCGCCTCCCGCCGGCGCTCGGTCTGATCCCTCATCAGAACCAGCACGATGGTGATCACCGCGGCCACAGCGATGAAGATGGCGGTCCGCCGCACCACCCCGCGCCCCGTGGCCTTAGCCCGCATTTCTCACCAGCTTTCTGCTGCGGCCGGCGATGCACCGCACGCAGCGGTGTTTTCTCGTTTCGGGGTGCTCGACGTACTGTCAAGTACGACTCCGCGCCCCTCGGGTCGAAAAACCCACTGGGCACGGCGCCTCACCGGCCTCGCGACGAAAGCTGGTGAGAAATGCGGGCTAGCCTGCATCACGCGCCGAGAGATAGCCCTGACGCTCGAGAAAGAGCAACACCTCGCGGGTCGCTTCCGCCGGTGCGACGCCGGAGGTATCGATCACCACGTCGGCATCCGTTGGCGCCTCGTAGGGGTCCGAAATGCCGGTGAACTCCTTGATGATGCCGGCACGCGCTTTGGCATACATCCCCTTGCGGTCGCGCGCCTCGCAGACCTCCAGCGGGGTCGAGACATGGACCAGCACGAAACCGCCGCAGGGCACCACCATCTCCCGTACCTCCCGGCGCACTACGCTGTAAGGCGCAATCGGGGCGCAGATCGCAACCCCGCCGGCGCGGGTGATCTCGGCCGCAACGAACCCGATGCGGCGGATGTTGAGATCGCGATGCTCCTTGGAAAAACCGAGCTCTGAGGACAAATTCGCCCGCACCAGATCGCCGTCAAGGAGGGTCACGCCGCGCCCACCGATCTCGAGCAGCTTGACCCGGAGAGCGTTCGCGATCGTCGACTTCCCGGAACCGGAAAGACCGGTGAAGAAGACCGTAAATCCCTGGACGCCGCGGGTCGGATGGGTATGGTGAAGCTCGCGCGCCACCGCCGGATAGGTGTACCAATCCGGAATCTCTCTGCCGTCGTCCAGACGCCGCCGCACCTCGTCGGCACTTATCCGGAGGACGCGACGATCTTCGGCAACCTCGTCCGCCGGAAAGAAGCGCTTGCGATCTTCCAGGTACACCATCTCGCGAGTCTTGATGAATTCCACTCCCAACTCTTCCGCGTGCTCAGCGAAGATCCCAGCCACCTCGTCCGCGCCGTAGGCCGGGGCGCCGGTTGTTTCCAGCACCGAACCGGCGCCGTCGAAATCAACCATGAAATGGGTGCACCCGTAATTCTTGTGGACGATGGCCTGGAGGACCGCTTCCCGCGGACCACCACCGCGCGGCGCCATCGGCAGCAGGTTGAGTCGTGCCATGAACTTCGGATAGTGCGGCATCAGCGCCTGATAGCACCGGATCCGGGTGTAGTGGTCCGCATCCCCCGGCTGGCTGAGACCGACGACGGAGTGGATCAGCAGGTTGGCGTCTGCGTCGCGCGCCGCCTCCACCATCATCGCCTGTTCGGCGCGATGGATCGTGCGGTGGGTCTGGAAGGCCATCACCCGGCGCCACCCGAGACGGGTGAAATTCCGGCGCAGCTCCCGTGGAGTCAGCCGCAGCTCTCGGTAGTCGTGGTGAACCGGCGGCTGAATCCCTTCGACGGGTCCCGCCACCGACCATCCCGTGGCCCGGTGGAGGTGTTGGGCGACCCCGGGATGCGAGCGATCGTTGGTCCCGAAGAGAGCCTGCACCTCGGCGTCACGATCCGGCTCCCAGACCTCAGAAACGCGGAGAACAGCCAGCATCACCCCTTCGGGGTCACGAAGGGCCAGAGGGTCACCCTCGGACAGCCCTTTCGCGACCTCGTCCGCGACATCGAGCGTGACCGGCAGCGGCCACAGCGTGCCGTCTGCGAGGTGCATCCCCGAACACACCGCCTCGTGATCGGCCGACCCCATGAAGCCCTCGAGCGGGGAGTAGCCACCGTTGATCAATAGTTCTAGATTGCACAGCGCTCTCGGTCCGAGATCAACCGACGGCCAGTCGCGAGAAACCTCGCGGATCTCGGCAACGCGGTCCTCATCGACCAGGAGATCGATGAGACGACCGCCATGAGGTGTTATCAAATTGTCCAACAGAATCTCCGTATCAGCGGCCGGCTACCGGCGCGCAGCGCGAAATTATAGCCCGTCCAACCTGAGAAGTACACGCGTTGCGGCAAGGGATCGCATCTTCCCTATTCTCTTTTCTCTGCTGCGCGCCCGCCAGGCGCGCAGCAGAGAAAAGAGCCAGAATCCTATACAAGTACGGGCAGACGCCAAGTGGGCGTGTACTCGAAAATCAGCCGCGTCTGGATGTGGTCAACCTCCGGCCGGGTGGTGAAAGAATCCAGAGCGAGATCCCGCAGGTGGTCGGAGTCGCGCACGGCCACGTGGACCAGAAAGTCGTCACCCCCGGTCACATGGAAGACGCTTCGAACCTCGGGCAGCCCGACCACGTGGTTGCGGAAGGAGTCCACGACCTTTCGCGAGTGCGTCTGCAAGCGGACCGCGATCATGGCCTCGAGCCCGATGCCGAACGCGCCGGGTTCGATGTCCGCGTGGTGGCCCCGCAGAATCCCGAGACGGACGAGTCTGCGCACCCGTTCGAGACAGGTGGACGGCGCCACGCCAACCGTTTCGGCCAGACGATTATTGGCGACACGAGCATTCTTTTGCAGAATCCCCAGAATGGCGAAGTCGATTCGGTCGAGATGGTCTTCGATCTTCATGAAACGAACTATATTCGATTTCTTGATATCAGTGGGAATCTTCTCCTAATATTTGTATGGCAAAAGAATAATCATCAATATCGAGTCCTGTTTTCAGAATCGTGTGCCCGTCAACACAAATACTCATCGATACCAGGAGGTCCCATGAAATATGCACTGCTCTCGACCACCGATCTCGAGGCTATCGACGCTCTCAAGGCGAGTTACGGCGGCGCCAAAACGATCGGTGACACCATCCGCGAGCGGCGTGGGCTTGGCACTCGAAAGCGGGTACTCACGGAAAAGGGATACGGCGAGATGATCGCCGACGCCGAAAGCCTGGTACAGGAGTTCGCCAAGATCGGCGATTTCGAGCGCGAGATCAATCCCGCCTACCGCGACGACTTCGGTGTCGCCACCGCCCAGGTCTCAGGCTTTCAGGGTGCCAAGGTCACCCACCGCGCGATGCAGCGCATGGCCGAGAGTGCCGCCACCGACGAGCCGTGCTGGACGCCGTCGGAGTTCATCTCGGTGGTCGCCCTGACCGAGCGCTATGTCTATTCGGGAAATCTCATGGCGACCCTGACGATGGCCGAGAACATCATGGGCGCCTCGAAGTTCTGCAGCACCAACCTCATCGGCACGCCGCTTCCGTCGAGCCGCTTCCGAACCCTCGAGGAGGTCACCGGCAAGACCTTCGAAACCGCCGATCTCGGCGACGGCATGGCCCAGATCATCCTCAAGAACATGGGCACCCCCTTTGGCAACCTGGGGGGGGTCGAGGTCGCCAACGACAACCACCTGGTGTACCTCGACGGCGTCATCCGCGCCACCATGGAGACCGGCGCCGACTTCTTCCTCAACCCTTCGTGGTCGTCGATCATCGCCGCCTGCTACTTCGGACGCGACATCCCCAACCTCCACTTCAAGATATCGATGCTGCTTTCAACCCAGAACCTGATGCAGCTCCGGATGCTGATGAACATCATGTCCGAGTACCTGCGCGACGATCAGACGACGCCGATCTATGAGATCAACATCGGCAATGGCGTGTCGCCGGAGCACTTCATTCTCTGCGCTGAGGAGCTTGGCCGCAGCGGCGTCAAAGGGGTCAGCCTCGCCGCCCACCTGCGGATCAACCCCGATCTCGGGATCGAAAATTTCGACTGGACCGACAACGCGTTCACGGTTCTCGAGAGCGGCACCGACCTGACCTTCAAGTACGAATCGGACGGCACCGCCCGCGAGCTCGATACGATGGCGGCCTACTTCCTCTCCGATGACGAGCGCGACGAAGCGGCGGAGAAGATCGGCGACGTCATCTACTACAAGGCCCTGCGCGCTTCACAGGACGGCCGCGAGATGATGCGCCGCGGCATCCGCACCCGTTTCGGAAAGGCGTCGTACGACGCCTCATGAAAACTGACTGGCGATCGCGCTTTGCCGAGAACGTTCGCGACTTCCAGGGTTACCCGATCGGTAAGACGATCCAGTATCTGACCGACCCGGAGATCATCTCCCTCGCCGGCGGTCTCCCCTCCCCCGACGTCTTCCAACGCTCCGAGCTGCGAAAGGCCTCCGAACGATCCCTCGACACCGACATCGACCGCATCATGCAGTACTCGCCGATCCCTGGCGAGGCGCGTCTGGTGCAGGCAGTGCTGCGCTTCCTCGAGCGCGACGACATCCACATCAGTGAAGAAAACATCCTCATCACGACCTCGGGGCAACACGGGCTCGATCTCCTGGGCCGCCTCTTCCTCGAACCCGGCGACGTCGTGCTCGTGGATCGGCCGACCTTCGCCGGCGCCCTGGTAGCCTTCGAGATGCAGCGGCCCCGCTTCGTCGGCGTCAACATCGAGGACGACGGCTCGGACGTGGCCGGGATGCGGCGCCGCCTCGACGAGCTGGCCGCGCAAGGCATCAGCCCCAAGTTCATCTACGTCGTGCCCGACTTCCAGAACCCCACCGGGATCACCATGAGCCTCGACAAGCGCGAGGCGCTGCTCGATCTCAGCCGGGAGTACGACGTGCCAATCGTCGAGGACAGTCCATACCGCGACCTCCGCTACACGGGCGAAACCATCCCCGCCATCTACACCCTCGACCAGGCGCGCGGTGGCGGCCACGTGATCGGCCTCTACACCTTTTCAAAGCTCTTCTGCCCCGGGATGCGGGTCGGCTTCAACATCGGCCCGCCCGAGGTCATCGAGCGGATGACCCACATCAAGGAGGGCAACATCCTCAACACTCCCAAGTGGAATCAGGATATGTGCACCGCGTTCCTCGAGGACATGGGCCTCGAGGAGCATCTGGAGAAATGCCGCACCTACTACCGGGAAAAGCTCGATCTGTTTCTCGACACCATGGCCAAGAGCTTCCCACCGGAAACCGGCGTCCGCTGGACCAAGCCCGAAGGCGGTCTCTTCCTGTGGGTGACGGTACCCGAGCACATCGACACCGCCGAGCTCTTCTTTGACGCCATCAAACACAAGGTCGCCTTCGTCCCCGGCGAGCAGTTCTATGGCGAAAACCCCGAACCCAACCACATGAGGATCAACTTCTCCTTCGTGGCGAAGGAGCAGCTGGCAGAGGCCGTGCAACGGCTCGCAGAATGCATCAGGAAACGTTAGGGTGCCTGGCTCCAAGTTCCTAAGAAGTGTGAGTAGAAAGAAGATACTATGATCAAAAACTTACCGACACTTCTTGGGAACTTGGTGCCTGGCACCCCCGAGGAACCTGGCACCCCCGAAGCCCCCAAAAGGAGTTCAATATGCGTCTAATATTCATAGGATTCGGCACCGTGGCTCAGGGCCTATCAGAGCTACTGATCGAAAAGAAGGACGAGCTGAGCGAAAGCTACGGCCTCGACTGGACGGTCGTTGGAATCGCCGACATGCTCAAGGGCTCGGCCTACAACCCCGACGGCCTCGACCTCGAGGGAATCATGGCGATGACGGCCGATGGCCGCTCGATCTCCGACTACCCCGACGGCGGCTGCGAATGGGATGCCCTCGAGATGATCGCCAACGCCGACGCCGACGTCATGCTCGAGGCCACCTACACCGACATCAAAACCGGGCAGCCGGCCACCGACCACATCCGCGCCGCTCTCGAGCGCGGGATGGCCGTCACCACCACCAACAAGGGTCCCCTGGCACTGTTCTCCAACGAGCTGGCGGAGCTCGCCGCGGCGAATGACGTGGACTTCCTCTGCGAGGGCACGGTGATGGCCGGCACTCCCCTGCTCAACCTCTTGCGCGAGACCCTCGCCGGCTCCGAAATCTCCGAGATGCAGGGCATCCTCAACGGCACCACCAACTACATCCTCACCCAGATGGAGG
>CAYPBC010000021.1:2824-13217 GCA_964408845.1 uncultured Thermoanaerobaculia bacterium | reverse complement strand
CAGTTGAGCCCGCTGCCGATACCCAGCAGGGCCACCCTCTGCCCTCGCTCCAACCGGCCTGTGTCCTCGAGCTTGGAGAGCACGATTGGGACTCCCGCGGGTCCTATGTTTCCAAAGTCCGGGTAGACCCGGAAGACTTTGTTCAGGTCAATTCCGAGGAGGCCGGCAAACTGCTCGGTGTGCACCTTGCTGACCTGGTGGAAGACGAAGTGGTCGATGGCTTCGGCGGTCCAACCGAGCACCTCCGTCGCCCTTCCCCAGGTGCGCATTGAGAGCTCCATACCGGCCAACAAGAGCTCCTTGGTTCTGGTCACCATGTGGTCGATGCTGCCGGCGCACAGACGACAGTGCTGGGTCGCCGCGAGGTTGACGCTGCCCTTGAAGGGATGTCCTTCCGGTGCGAGGTCGGAGCGTCCGAGAACCATCGCTGCGGCGCCCGAACCGAGAGTCAGGGAGGCGAAGTTCTCTCGAAATGTCGACTCGTCGATATCGGGATTCTGGAGCCGCTCGATCGTCGCCTCCGTGATCTGGCGGCTGCTCTCACCGTCAACCAGGATCCCATAGTCCACCTGGCCGCGCTCGATCATGTTGCCGACCATGTCCATGCCGTTGACAAAGGCGAGGCAGGCGTTGCCGAGGTCGAAGTTCATGCAGGTCTCTGGCAAACCTAGCTGCGAGTGTGCGATGCACGCCGTCGATGGTTCGAGATAATCGCGACAGACCGACGTGTTGATCAGGATGCCCACCTTGGAACGGTCGATTCCCGCCTTCTCCAACGCCTTTTCTCCGGCCTTCGCCGCCACCTCGCTCGGCATGACGCCCTCATCCCAGAATCTCCGCTCGATGATTCCTGAAAGGTCGCGGAGCAGGTCTGGTCGAACCCCGAGACGCTCCATCGTCGGAGCGAGCTCGCGCTCGATCTCCTCCGAGGGCACCCGGTGCGGCGCATCCACGTGGGCCACGCTCAGAACTGAAACGTTGTCGAACTTCATGGCAAGCTCCATCACCGCTGCGCCAACCTGGACACGGTGTCGGCAGCGAATATCTTCCAATACGCGTGGCGGAGGTTACCATTCCGCTGCGCATCGATAAAGGCACGACGCGGCATGAATCGATCGGCGACTTCGCACGATGTGGCATCATGGTTCGAGTCGAAGAATTCTCCAGGAGGTGGAAATGACACGGATACAGTTTGGCGCGATCGGCGCCGCGCTCGCCATGGCCCTCACAGCCGGATTTGCGACCAGCCAGGAGCAGCCGGCGGAGGAGGGGGCGGCCACCATGACTGCCGAGGACATCGCGAACCAGGCCATCTCCGAGCTCGCCGCATGGCGGAACAAGGCCGCACGACAGATTCTGCAGAAGGAAAAACCGAGGTTTGGTTCGACCCCGGAGTTCAAGACAGCATGGGCGCTGCTGGAGATTCAGGATGGGACCGGGAACAACGAGAAGATGGCCGATCGCGGGTTGAAGAACCTCACCCGCATGACGAAGAAGGCGTCGGTTGACGAGGTCGCGTCGTTTTATCGGGGCGAGGTTCTGTATCAACAAAAGAAGCGCGAAGAGGCCGATGCCGCCTGGCAGGAAGCAGCCGAAGGCGCCGGGGAAAAGACCGCCGCAAATCCGAAGGACGCCACCGCCCAGTTCTACCTCGGGGCCTCCCTCGTCCGTGCAAAGGATTTTGGGGATGCGCGGAAGGCCCTGAAGAAGGCGAAACGCGAGGACTTCGATCCGGCAATGGTGCACCACCAATTGGGACTCTCCTATCTGTATGACAAACAATGGGAGAAGGCCAGGCGTGAGTTCGACAAGGGCCTCGAGATCGATCCGCGTTACGCTCCCATGTACTTCTGGCGGGCCATGGCCTGGGACAAGATCGGTCGCAAAGACAACATGCTCATCGATCTCGACCAGTACGTGAAGCTGGCGCCCAATGCGCCCGATGCCGGCAAGGCCCGAGCCCTCCTCAGCGCCGGCAGCAGGTAGGCGGGGAGGGCACAGGGTTCAGGGTGCAGGGAACAGGGTGCAGGACGCGGAGTGGTGGTGAACCCTGAGCCCTGCACCCTGTAGCCATGTGCTCAGAACGGCCGCCCGAATCCGACATAGAACTTGGGTTTTGAGGAGCTGATCCCGATATTGGCCACCGGCCACGCGACGTCGGCCCACAGCGGCCCTATCGGAGTCGACCATCGCACGCCGAGGCCCACACCAACCGCGAAATCCAAATCCGCCTCACTCCAACTCGGCCACACCTGGCCGATATCAGCAAACACGGCCGCCCGGAATGACCCCCACACCGGGATTCGCATTTCCTCGTTGAGAATGAAAAGCCCGCCCCCTCCCGCCGGCACCATGTCGCCCTCGATGCCGAGCGTCACTGGACCGACGCTGTTGAGATCGAAGCCCCGGATCGAGCTCTGGCCACCGGCGAAGAACCGGGCCTCACGATCGAGATTCGTCCCTTTGAGAGGCTCTGCAACGCCTACCCTAATGGTCTGAATCCAGGTGTATCCGGAGAAGGGCTCGAGCGCGAGGGTGAAATTCGTGAGCCAGCTCATGTATTCGAGATCCGAGCCAACGATCGACGAGCTCCACCCCAGATCCGAGGTGAGGCCAAAACCCGATCGCGGGTCGAAGAGGGAATCGAAGCGGTCGATCACAGTTTGCAGCCCGAGGAGGCCGATCTTGGTGCGGCTGTCTATCTCGAAGAAATCATCCGGTTCCTTTTCGTAGGTGTGCCTGTTCGTCCAGCGGTAATAGGTCGTGGCGCTAACCGTCCGGCTGACGTCATACTGGGCTTCGAACGACAACAACTCCTCCGCCTGTTCGAGAAGATCGGGCTCGTCGGGCGCATCACCGACGGAGTAGCCCACGGTCGTGATCAACGTCAATCGGGAGCCCGGGGTCGGCGGCAGAGACCCAATCAGAAAGACCCGTTTCTCGGTGCCGTCCAAATCCCCCCGGAGATTGAGCCCAACGCCGCGTGAGAAAAGGTTGTCGTCACGCAGCCCAAACCTCGCCTGCACGCCCCGCTCGGTGCTCCACCCACCACCGACCTCGGCGGCCCACCGCCGTTTCGTGACGACGTTGATCTCGATGTCAGTCTGCGAGTTACCTTCCTCGACGGTCCTCGCCTCGATCCGTTCGACCGGTGCGAAATTTGCGATCCGCGACGCCGATTGGTCGAGAGCGGCGTCGGTCAGCACGTCGCCTTCCGTGAACGTCAGGCCCTTTCGCAGCACTCGCTCGCTGAGGCCGCGGACGCCGGTGAAGCGGACATCGCGCACGGTCCGCATCTGCCCGGGATCGATTTCGATCTCCACAACCCAACGGCCGTCACTCGTGTGATCAATCAGAGTATCAACCTCCGCGCCGCGGTATCCAGCGTCGTGGTACGCGCCGCGAAGTCGCCGGGCGGCGACATCGACGGCCGACCGGTCGAGCGGGTCTCCGGCCCGAAGCGTGAGTTCATCTGCCGCTGCGAGACCGAGTGGGTCGCGCCCAACCACACTGACCTCGTCAATCACCCGGCGCGGACCCGGTTCAACGGCGATTCGCACCTCGGCAGTCTCGGACCCGGCCCGCACCACCTCGACGTCCAGGACCTTCGCGTCGGGGTATCCCTGGTTGGCCAGCACCCGTGTGACCGTGGCCGCGATCCTCTCGGGCTCGGCCGCGGCCATCACGAGAACCGAGCTCGAACCGAGCAATCGCCTGATGGCCGGTGCGCCGGCCTCTGGAACGCCCTCCAACGCGAGCCCGCCGAATAGGAGCTTTTCACCGCGCCCAACACCGACGACGATCTCCTCCCCGCATCTCGCTACGGTAACCTCCGCCTTGGGAAAACCGTCCGCTGCCGAGTGCTGCGATACAACAGCTCGCATATTCGCGAACGCGGCTCCCTCCAGCGGCGGCGGCCGATAGAGCGCGGTCACCTCTCTCCTGACATGCGCCGGCGGCAGGTCGTCCTCGAATATCACCATCTGCGGCGGACCCGGATCGCATTGAAAGACCAGGGTCGGCGATCTCTCCGACCCCCGTTGAGCAGCAGTCACCCGCGCCTCCTGGTACCCGTGCTCGGCCAGCGTCCGCTCCATCCTCACCGCCGCCACGAAGAGGAGGAAGGGGTCGAACGGTTGGCCTCGACGCAACCGTGTCGATCGCCGGAGGGCACGTTTCGACATCGGCCACTCGCCTTCGAGGCGAAGGCGGTGGATCTCCGGCCGGTTGCCGGCGGTCGTCGTACCACCCCACTGAAAGCGCTGGAAGAGGTTCATCCCAAGGTTGTCGTCGACGGTCTCCTGGTAGGCCTGCAAGACCAGCCCCCGGAAGCCACGAAAATTCCAAAGCTGAAGCATGGTCGTTCGATCCTGGACATCGGTGAGATTCGTGGTGAGAAAGAGCGCGAGGTTTCTGGTGAGCCTCTGACCGATCATGAAGTTGACGCTGGGATCCTTCGCCGTCTGCACGGCTATCTCGGCCGGCTGCAGGGTCTCGTTTTCGAGCCCGAGCACGCTGCTGAGGCCCTGGGCCAGACCGCGGGTCGCCATCAGAGTCGCGTCAAACGCCCCACCACCATCATCGCCGACCCACGTGGCGTCGTTCTCCGGTACGATCTCCACGATCGGATCGAGGATGGGATCGCCGGTGAACCGGAGGCTCCCGCGCCTCACTTTGATTTCCTGTCCGGCCAGGGCGAGGGTCCCGCCAGGAGCGATGCGCACCTCACCCTCGACGACCGGGATCGCGGCCGTGCCTCCAATGAGCAACCGATCCCACGCAACGTCGAATCGACCGAGGTTGTTGTCAACCCGAATGCCCGATCGTCCCTCCACGGCGATATCGAGACTGATGTCATGCAGCGGGTCGTCGCTGGCGGGCGCCACCGCAACCGGGCCAAAGACAGCGCTGGTCAGCGCGAAGTTTTCGTCCCAAAGACCCGCGGCGAGGCGAAGATCGCCCACCACATGAGCAATCCCCTCGGCGTTCGGTTCAACCGAAATATCACCGTCCCACTTCGTGAGGGTCCCGGCCGCCAGCATGGTCACATCCTCGAGCTCGACGACTACGCCCTGGCCCGAGGCGGGGCTCCAGCCGCCTCCCAACTCCACCCTCCCCCTGTTCACCTTGGCGGACCCGTCGACAATTGTGATTTCGTCGCCGTCGAGCTCCGCCACGACCACGAAATCCTTGACCTCGAGCGGCGGATCGCGCATCACGATTGTTCCTCCGCGGTGGTCGATGGTGATCAGCCCTCGGACCCCCCCAAGCGAGGCTGACGTCGAGGCCGCCGCCTGAAGATCCGCCGTCACCGTCAAATCTCCCTGGAGGTTGAGCGGAAACGGAAGTGGAAGCACGCGCGCGAGGCCGGGAGAGAGCACGGCGTGGACATGTGCAAACACCTGGTCAACGGCCGGGTCGTATTCCGCCCGGGCCTCGATTCGGCCGTTCGGGCCGGACAAGACCACCGGTGCAACCTCCAGACGTTTGCCGTCGAGGGTAATAATCAGCGGCCCCTCGGCCACGAGCTCTCCCGAGGAGTGACGCAGTCGCAGACCATCGGCCTCTACGAGCACCCGCGGTCGATCGGGTTGGAGAGGGTCCCACGATACGTCGATGCGCAGATCAGCGCTCGCTTCGGCGGGTACTTGTGTCCGACCGAGCGCCTCCATCACCGGTCCCGATCGCATTCCCCGGCCTTCGCCGGTCACCCGCAGCTCGCCGCCGGGCGCGTCGGGCCACAGCCATCCGGGCCGCGGCAGGTCGCCCAACGGCAGCACGGCGTTGACGACGATCGGACCCGCGGCGGTTCGGGCCTCCTCGGTGACGACCCGCAGCACGCCCTCCGACAGGCTTGAGTGAAGCACAAGGTGTTCGACCACTTGATTCTTCCCGTCGGCGTCCCAGGACACGCGCAGCGAGCCCTCCGGATGGGCGATGCTGCCGCCGAGTTCAACCTGCCCCGAAAATAGGCCGGCAACTGCATCCGGCGCGGCGATGGGCAGGACCGCCAGATCGAGGTCACGCCACTCGAGGTCGGCATCAACAGGGGCCGAAGCCCCGGTCAGCGGGACCGTCCATGCGCCCTCGATGACCCCGCCGAGCGCCTCCGCGTGGAAGTCTTCCACCGACAGCCTGCCGGTCTCGACCGAAAAGGAGGCTGTCGCCGTTCGAACCGACACACCGCCCGTTCCCAGGTCATCTCCGCCGACGGTACCGTCGATTCGATATCCTTCTGCCGAGACGACAAAGCTGCCGTCGGCGGCAAGTCGTCCGAACACACTGAGATCGCGGGCGGATGCGAAAGCTGAGGCGACCTCCGTAAGGTCCGAGACCTGAATGCGCCACACTCCCCCGACCGTCCTGGCGGCCGGCCGCACCCATCCGGAGGCGACTACCGACGTGCCGGGAGTCGCTGCCGCGTCGAGCTCCCAGGTCACGTTCTCGAGCCCGCCCGAGGCCTTGATCAAACAGCTCTCGAGGCGCCGGCCGCCGACAAGAGGCTCCGACCAGGTGATCTCGGCGGTCGCCAGCGGATCGTCCAGCATGCCGGCGATGTGCATCTCGGCCGCCATCGGGCCGCCATCGATCCCAACCTCGCCGAGCACGGGGAACCAGCGGTCGATCGTGTCGACCAGGGTGCGCGGTCGACCGACGGACAGCGCGAGGTCGGCATCGATGCCATCAATACTGTCCAGGCGACCCGCAGCCGTGATCGCGGCGCCCGCCGCGCGCGCCTCGAACTTTGACACCTCCCACGAGGTTCCGGCGCCTTCCACGTTCAGCGCAACATGCCCGTCGGCCCAGCTCAGCTCGAGATCTGCCCGGCCCTCGACGTTCTCCGGACCGATGGGATATGAAACAACGCCTTCGATCTCGCCGGTCAGGGTCGATGGGCCGCGAATCACCTCCGAGACGCGGGGTGCGAGAAACCGCAGCAACCGGTCGACCGGCGCGGCGTCGAGCTTGGCGTCCACCTCTAGGGTGCCGGGAGCCGCAAAACTCAACCACGCCCTCCCCCATCCAGGGTCACCGAGCCGTATCGACGGCTTCTCCTCCCGGAGCGAAAAGACGGCTGTCTCGATATCGTAGCCGGCGATGGTCAGAGGACGCCCACGGTGGGTAAGCTCCACCTCCGGACCGGTGGCCGAATCGATGATGACGAGTCCTTCGACATCGAGCTGCCCCCGCGGATCGACTCCGGCCGCCAGATTCGGATCCCACCAGCCAGCCAATGCCGCCACGTCCGCGCCTGCGCGCAGCTCGAACCGTCCCCTCATTCCCGGGGTCGTCGTGAGGCTTCCGGCAGCCCGCAGATGAACCGCAGTTCCGCCGAGCTCGAAGTCTTCGATGTGCAGCCCATCCTCACCGGCTTCGCCGTGGATCTTCAGCGGACCCAGGTCCAGGATCCGCTTCGAGCGGATCAACCTCAGGAGGCGGGCGGAGAGCTCGACCGTCGCCGATCCATCCTCGAGGCGACCATCCACGGCGACACCGTCGAGCGAATACTCGATGTCCTGAACTGCGTGGCCGATACGACCGCCTCGCACCTGAAGCGATCCAATCTCCAAGCCGTCCCAGACGGCGGCGGACCGCGCCTCCCCAGAGGGAACCGGCGGCGGCAGGGCGTCGGGGTGGAAGGAAACGCCGTCGAGGTCCATCTCCTCCAACCTGCGCGGCGTGGCCAAGAGACGACGCCAGCGCCACCCGGCGCGCAAGCGATCGACCGTTGCGATCGTGCCGGCCCCGCCGGCAACCCTCAGCCCCGTTATCTCGAGCCGCGCCGGGATGACCCTCAGCCTCATCGATTCCGCCTCGACCCGCCACCCGGTTGATCCCTCAACCGCCGTCGTCAACCGGCGCCAGGCGATGCGTTGGACTCCGGGCAGGTGGACCACGACCACCAGGATCGCCGCCACCACCACCACGAGGCTCAGTACCACCAGGATCGTGCGCCGAACTTTCACACATGGAGTGTACCTGCCGCAATCCGTCACTGCCCGGACGGTGACAATTTGACACCACGGAACAGCTTGCATACGCTGGATCTCCCCAAGGAGTGCAAAAAGTTGGCGACCCCGCTCGAGCGCCTCGAAGGCAAGTACGAGATCCTCGACAAAATTAAAGAGGGTGGGATGGGGTCCCTCTACACGGTGCGACACCGACTGCTCGACGAGGTTCGGGTGGTCAAGGTCATGCGGCCCCACCTCGCCGATGACGAGATCCTCAAAGCGAGATTCCTCCGAGAAGCCAAGATCGCCATAAAGCTCCGCCACCCCAACCTTGCGCAGATCTACGACTTCACCATGGACGACAACGGCTATGCCTACCTGGTGATGGAGTTCATCGACGGGCTCAACCTCCAGGAGATGGTCAAGATCCTCGGCAAACCACCGCTCGGTCTGGTGCTCGAGGTCGCCGTCCAGAGTCTGGGCGCTCTCGGCTACCTGCATCGGAAGCGCATCATCCACCGCGACGTCTCACCCGACAACCTGCTGGTAGCCCGCGACGACGAGCGCGCGCTCCAGATCAAGCTCATCGATCTCGGCATCGCCAAGGTCCACCACGAGGGGGAGGAGAGCCTGACCTCTGCCGGCACATTTCTCGGCAAGGTGCGATACTCCTCTCCCGAACATTTCAAGTCCCACGAGGGCGCCGACGTCAGCGGGGTCAGTGATCTCTACAGCTTCGGTGTCGTGCTCTACGAGCTGCTCACCGGCGTCTATCCGATCCACGGATCCAGCGTCGCGTCGCTGATCTCCGGCCACCTCATGCACCCACCTCTCGATTTCAGCGAGTCCGATCCCGACGGCGCGGTGCCCGACGAGCTGCGAGCAATCGTGCTCAAAGCCCTCGAGAAGAATCCAGACGATCGCTACCAGTCCGCTCGCGAAATGAGCGAAGCACTCGCTCCGTACCGTGCCGAGCATTCCGTCGAGGAAGATCAGCTGAGGGCTATTTTCGAGGGCCCGGAACTGACGACGCGCAAGATCAAGACGGTGAAACCCGGCAGCACCCAGAGCCGGATGGATCGTAGCTTTGGGATCTCGACCACCCCGGCGCCGAGCGAAATTTCGGACGTCGATGACGATATCGAGACCTCGGGCACAGTCGAGACTGGAGGGGTGGCCGACTCTTCCGCAGAGGATGGCGGTGCGGCCAAGCCATCACAGGTCCGGGCTTTATTGGTCGGCGCCGGCAAGCTCATCGAGACGCAGAACTACGACGAGGCGCGGCTCCAACTTGCCAGCATTCTCGAGTTCGAGCCCGAAAACGCCGAAGGGCAGGCGCTCGTGAAGGCGATCGATGCCGTAGACGAAAAAATGCGGCGGCGGCGCCAAGAGGCCGCCGATGGGGTTCGTGCAGCCATCACGGCGGACGAGCTGGACTTCGCGGCCTCCAAGCTCGAGAAGGCCATTCAGGCACACGGAGAGGCCGAGATTTTCGACGAGGTTCGGGACGAACTCGAGACCGCGAAGAACGCGCTGGCCGAACGCGAGCGGCGGGTCGCGGAGATCGAAAAAAACAGTGAAAAGCTTATCGCCAAGGGCGAATTCGAAAGTGCCGTCTCTCTGATTCGCGAAGGATTGGACCTTGAACCCAACCATCACAAACTGAAATCTCAGCTGAAGGCCGCCGAATCCGGCCTCGCGGCCGAGGCCGAAGCTCGCCGCCGCCAACGAGAGATCGACGAAACCGCGCACTCGATCAACGACCACATCGATAATGACCAGGTCACAGAGGCCGAGCAGGCACTGGTCCTCGCGGTCAAGCTCTACGGCCGGGAGGAGGTCTTTAACGAACTCGACCAGAAGCTCGAGGAGCTACGGCAACGGATCCTCCTCGAAAGGGTTGAGGCGCTCCACGCAGCCGCGCGCCATCAGATGGAGGACGACGATTTTAAAGCCGCCATCGCGACCCTCGACGAGGCTCGCGAGCTCGTAGCCAACGCGGACGCCACCGCGGAACTGCTTGAAAAGGCCAACGAAGGGCTGCGCCTCCAGGAGGAGGCCGCGAACCGCCAGAGGATGATCCACGACATAACCCTCCGGGTCGAGCGTCTGATCGTCGCCGGCCGACTGGCGGCCGCGGTCCAGGCCGTTGAGGCATCTCCCGGCGAGCTCGATGACTGCGAGGAGATGAAAGAGCTCCGCGACCGCATCGAACACGAGATGAAGGCCCGCGGCGATTTCGAGGCGCGCGCGGAAACAGCCCTCGAACGCGCCCTCGATCATGCCGCCAAACAGGAATTCGCCGACGCCGAAGATGCGCTCGGGGAGGCGCAGGCGATTGTCGCTGACCTTCCGGAAATCGCTGATGTCGTCGGTGAAGCTGAAGCCGAGATCCACCGCAGAATTGAGGCCCACCGCCACCTCATGGCGATCGAGAAGGT
>CAYPBC010000021.1:0-2724 GCA_964408845.1 uncultured Thermoanaerobaculia bacterium | reverse complement strand
CCGCTGCCGAGCTCGACCCAGGCAACGAGATGGTTCGCCAGCTTTTGGTCGAGGCTCGGGCCGCCCAACAGAAGGTTGTCGAGGACCGACGCTCCCGGGAGCACGGTCCGGCCTTGGCTGCGATCGACGTTCTCATCGCCGATGGAGAGCCTGGTAAGGCCCTCGAATCGCTCGCGGTACTGACGGCGGAGGTGGGCGAATTCCGCGAGGCGCGGGAGCTTCGCCGAAGACTCGAAGCCTGTATCGATCAGCGGAAGTAGTGGTCTATGCCGGGCCCCGACCCGGAACGGTACCGAGACCGCGGGTGATAGACTGATATTGATGAGGGACGACGAGAATAACCGCTGGTCATCGGTTTCGGACCGGGCCAATCCGAGGGGCGATGGGGTTGTTTGATCTGAATTCCTGGCTGGCGCGGTCTCGCTCGTCACCGCCTTCGGATGAGCCCGAGCAGACGGATCAGAACATGCGTCGCGAGGGGATGATCTGCACCCGCGACCAGGATCTCGGCAACCAGCTGTCGGAGATTCTCGGCGAACGTGGGTATATACCCTCCGTTCACCGCAACCCCTGGGCGATCCGATTCGCCGCCAACCGCACGCCGCCCAACCTTGTCATCATCGACTGGCGTGTCGGCGAAGCAAACGCGGTCAAGCTGGCGGCGACGCTGAACAACGACCCTATCGGCGGCGCCACCTCGATCCTCGCCATGGTTCCGTCGGCCAAGCCCGACGCCCTTGCCAAGATCCTCGAGCACGGTTTCAACGATTTTGTCATGCTGCCCCTCGATCGGGCGGTGCTCGTAGCGCGTTTGAGGATGATCGAATTGCGCATGCGCGAGCTCGATCAGATGCAGGCGCTGCAGAAGGACATCAAGAAAGACTACCAACGTTTCCTGATCGCGTCGGGGGGCGTCGGCGACGGTGTTTGGGATCTCAATCTCGCTACCGATACCGTCCACCTTTCCGACAGATGGAAGGAAATGCTCGGCTATCGAAAGGACGAAATCGAGGATACCCTCGAAGGTTGGTTGAGTCGAGTTCATCCGGATGACCTGCCGCGCCTCCGTTCGATCATCGATGCCAGCATCGCCGGTCAGTTATCGGTGATCGAGCAGCGATACCGGATGCAGGTGAAGAATGGGGATTACCGTTGGATGCTAACCCGCGGCGAGGTCGTGAAGAATGAGGATGGCAAGGCGATTCAGGTCGTCGGGCGCCAGACCGACGTCGACGAGGAAGACGAGTCACGGGAGGCGGTCCGCACCTCCGGCCTACAGGATTCGCTGACTCGTCTTCCAAATCGTAGAGTTCTGATGGATCGGATGCGGCACGCCTTCGCCCGCGCCGCGCGCGACCCGGAGCAGAGTTTTGCGGTCCTCTTTTTTGATCTCGATCGATTCAAGAACGTCAACGACAGCCTCGGCCATCTCACCGGGGACAAACTGCTGCATGCGATCGCGCGGCGTGTCGAAAGGTCCTGCCGACCGGGCGACACTGTCGCTCGTTTCGGAGGTGACGAGTTTGTCATTCTGGTAGAAGACATCAAGGACATCCGCGGTGCAACCGTCGCCGCCGAGAGGATCCAGAAGGAGTTTCGGGGTCCCTTCGATCTCGACGGCATCGAGGTCTTTGCGACTATCAGCATCGGCATTGCCCTCTGGAACCCCCAATACAACGGACCCGAAGACATGCTTCGTGACTCCGACACCGCCATGTACAGGGCCAAGGCGATGGGAAGCAACAGCTTCGCGGTCTTCGATGACGAGATGCACAGTCACGTCGTGGCGACCCTGCACCTTGAAAACGACCTCCGACGGGCCCTCGCGCGGGAGGAGTTTCGGGTATTTTATCAACCCATTGTCGATGTCTCCGATGGCCGAATCGCCGGGTTCGAGGCCCTCGTGAGGTGGCAGCACCCGGAGAGAGGCCTGCTCCTGCCCGGGAGCTTCATCAGGGTCGCGGAGGAGATGGGCGCGATCATCGAGCTCGACCGGTGGGTCGCCAATCAGGCATGCACACAGCTGCAGATTTGGCACCAGAAATACCGTGCCCATTCGCAGGCTACGATGTCGGTGAACCTCTCCGCCACCCAGCTCATGCGACCGGATGTCGTGGCCGGAATTGACTTCATCCTCCGCAACAGCGGCCTCTATGGCCAGAGTCTCAAGCTCGAGGTCACTGAGAGCGTGCTGATGGAAAATGCCCAGTACGCCTCTGCCGTGCTCGAACAGCTCAGGTCACTCAACATCGCGATCAGCATCGACGACTTCGGAACCGGATACTCGTCACTCGCCTATCTACGCCGTTTCGAAATCGATACCTTGAAGATCGATATTTCTTTCATCTCAAGGATGTTGGAGGACGAGGATAGCTTCGAAATCGTCAAGACGATCATCACCATGGCGAAGAACCTGGGTAAGGACACCGTGGCCGAGGGCGTCGAGACTCGATCCCAGTTCGACGCCCTCGTCGATCTCGATGTCAACATGATCCAGGGCTATTTCGTTTCGCCGCCGGTTTCGGCTGAAGATGCGGACAACATCCTCGAACGCACCGCGGAAAGTTCGAATCAACTCGAAAAGATCCTCTCGGACCGCATGCACGGAAGCACGACTTCTCCGCCCAAGAGTTCCTCAGCATCCTAGCCTGTTCCCATCCGGAAACTCTGGTGGGGACGGCGCGGTTCCCGATGCGAAAACGAGCGATTTTCGTGCAAGGTCCA
>CAYPBC010000020.1:0-13233 GCA_964408845.1 uncultured Thermoanaerobaculia bacterium | reverse complement strand
GAGGTGTTACCCATGTCCTGATATGATTTCGTAACCGATCTCCTGATACGGAACAGCTCACGCCCCAGGCTATGAATCTGTCGCCGCTTCGCGGCTTGATGGAAAGGCGTCCTGTCCCATTTTGTGGGCTCACGCCCAGGCTATGAATCTGCCGCGCCTTCGGCGCTCATAGGGGAATCACGTTGGGCGTGTCGCCAGCCGCGAAGCGGCGGTACAAATTTAGCCTGGGGCGTGAGCCCCAGGGACGGCGCACGAAAAAGAAAACCGAGCCGCGAAGCGGCGACAGACGAGTCCTTCACCGAGAGCGCGTTACGCCAACGCGTGGGCAGAGATCTGTTAGCGGACAATCGGTACACCGGGGTGAGGTCGGGTGGCAGCGATTTTGCCCGAACGTCACCAGCAGGTCGTTGATGGGAATCCACAGATCGCGTGGCAGTAGCTCCATCAGGGCACTCTCGGTCCGCTCGGGCGTCTTCGTCAATACCATCCCAAGTCGGTTGGAGATACGGTGGACGTGGGTGTCGACGCAGATCGCGGGAGTGCCGAAACCGAGCCCGAGAACCAGGTTGGCGGTCTTGCGTCCGACCCCCTTCATGGCCAGCAGATCGGCCTCGGACGCGGGTACCTCACCATCGAAATCGTCGCGGATGATTCTGCCGATCTCCTTGAGCTGCGAGGCTTTGGTGTTATAAAAGCCCGCCGGGTAGATAGCGCGGGCAATCTGTTCCTCCTCGATCCCCGCCAGATGATCGGGTGTTGGAGCGATTTCGAAGAGCCGCCGGCTCGCCTCGGCCGTCACCTCGTCCTTGGTACGAAGGGAAATCACGCAGGCGACCAGGAGCCGGAAAGGAGAACGCGACGTCTCCTGCTCCTCGACCAGGGTAGTAACTCTGCACGAGCGGCGGAATTCCTCGAGCCGCCGCACCAGCTCACGGACCAGGGATTCGTCCCAGCGGGTCGTCATCGATCCTCCTCCGGTTTCGACAGCAGGACGATCGCCGCGGCGCCGGCGGCTGCGCCCAGGAGGCCGGGTTCCCAGCGCACCGCCAAGGCGCCCGTCGTCCGCGCCCACTCGGCGGTCAGTTGAACCAACGGCCCGATGGCCAGCGCCGCTATCGCTCCGCGACGGCCGGCGCCCTTCCACGACAAACCGAGGACCATCACCGGTAGCAGCGCCGCGGTGAACGTTCCCCAGCCGAGCACGCCGAGCAGGGCCACCGGCCGGTTCGACAGGAGGGCGAGGGCTGCGGCAGCGACGCCGGCGCCGAGAGTGGCGATCCGCGCCGGCCCGAGGCTCGGTGCGGGGGTTCGGCCGAGCGCCTGCGGCAGATCCCGGGTGATGGCCGCTGCCACCAGGTTGAGGAGCGAGGCTGCGGTTGACATCACGGCTGCGACTACCGCGGCCGCGGCGATGATGATGAATACCCGAGAGCCCGTGCTCGCCAACAAGGTCGGTGCGAGCTGGTCGGGGCTGTGAAAACTCAGCTCGCCGCGGAGCCACAGTGCGGTGCCGCCGAGGCCGACGCCGATCCACACAGTGAGCACCGCGAGCAGGGCGCCGGTCATCACCGCCGGCAGCCAGCGCAGGCTTTCCCGGTCGCGCAGCAGGAGGAACTTCTGCAGATAGTGGGGCTGGGCGCAAGTGCCGAGAGCAAAGAGCAGGAAGAACCCGATCGAGGCGGTCGGACCGGCCCCCCCACACGGGTCGAGCAGCTCGGGCCTGAGCTCGGCGATGGTCGCGATGGCCTGGCGCGGACCCCCCGCCCGTACGAGCGCGAAGACTGCGAGGGCGACGGCGGCGGCGGCCATAATGACGCCCTGGGCCGCCTCCGCCAGGATTCCCGTGCGCATTCCTCCCGCGGCGGAGTACGAGACCGTGGCCGCGACCGCGGCCCCGGCCACCAGCCACCCGGGAACGCCGAGCAGTACCTCGCCGGCGATCGCTGCGCCCTTGACCTGGACCGCCAGGGTAGCGACGGCGCCCACCGCCACTGCCAGCGCGGTCAGTCCCCGCGGCCATCCTTCGCCAAAGCGCGCTGCCACCAGGTCCGGAACCGTCAAACAGTCGTGGCGCTGGACGAGCGAAACCACCCGCTCGCCCACGGCCCAGCACTGGAGGGCGCCGGTGAGCGGCGCCGAGAAGATAATCCACAGGCTGGCGGCGCCGACCGCGGCAAAGTATCCGGGCCCGCCAACAAATACGAAGGCCGAGAGCCCGGCGGCGGTGCCCCCGATGCCCGCGAGTACCGGCCCGACGGTGCGCGATGCTGTGAAAAACGCCCGTGCGGATGTCGTGTGGCGCCAGCCCCAAAAAGAGAACGCAACGAGAGCGGTGGCGAGCAGAAGCCAGAGGATCACTGGACGTCTCGATCCGCAGGAAAGGTGAGCCCGTAGACGATCGGCACGATCGGCGCGAGCATGGCCATGAATGCAAGCTGGAGATAGAAACCGGTCGCACCGCCGGTTTCCCTCCCCACGAGAAACAGGAGAACGGCGAGGAGCGCGACGAGAATCACCGACAACGCCGCAGCAAGACGGCGATCCGGCGCCCTCCGGCGAATGGCGCCGACGCAGGCCGCACCGATGCAGGCCACAGCGACGAGCGCCGCCAACCAGGGTAGGTCGAGGGCGGAGGCGGCGAGCCACGCGGCGACCAGCAGCAGGATCGAGACCGGAACGAAGCGGCGCATCGCACGATGATGGTGGCTCGGGCCCTCGGGGTCAATGGGGAGAGATTTTGGATTTTCGAATTCGGAATTCGGAATTCGGAATGTCCACCCACTCTTCCTCAGAAGAATCGTCGCATTCGAATCCACCGCGGACTACCGGATTGACCGGGAGGAAATCGTGGTGATACCGTGTCTCCCCTGATAGGAGGATTAATGGCACCTAATGGACGACATGTATTTACCTCGGAGTCGGTGACCGAAGGCCATCCCGACAAGATTGCGGATCAGATCTCGGACGCTGTCCTCGACGCGGTCCTGGCTGAGGATACGAACGGTCGCGTGGCCTGCGAGACCTTGGTCACTACCGGTCTCGCATTCATCGCGGGCGAGATCACGACCGAGATCTACGTGGATTTCCCGGCGATTGTGCGCGAGACGATACGAGAGATCGGCTACACGCGGGCCAAGTTCGGTTTCGACTACGAGACCTGCGCGGTGATTTCCTCGATTGATCCTCAATCCCCCGATATCGCCCAGGGCGTCAACCCCGGTGGCGCCGGCGACCAGGGCCTGATGTTCGGTTATGCAACCGACGAAACAGCCGAGCTGATGCCGATGCCTCTCATGATGGCCCACCATCTGACCCGTCGTCTGAGCCAGGCGCGTCGTAACGGGGAGATCGAGTGGCTGCGTCCCGACGGCAAGTCCCAGGTGTCGATCGAGTACCGGAATAACGTCCCCGACCGAATCGAGGCGGTTGTGATTTCGTGCCAGCACTCGGAAACGGTGAGCACCGACGATCTGAGAGACGTTGTCCGGGAGCAAATCATCAACGCCACATTGCCGGGAAATCTGATCGACGATAGCACCAAGATCCATATCAATCCCACCGGGCGTTTTGTGATCGGCGGGCCGCAGGGTGACTGCGGACTGACTGGACGAAAGATCATCGTCGATACGTATGGTGGAGTCGGCTCCCACGGAGGAGGCGCGTTCTCAGGGAAGGACCCGTCGAAAGTCGATCGCTCCGCCTCGTACATGGCGCGGCACGTTGCCAAGAACATCGTCGCGTCGGGGCTCGCGCATCGTGCCGAGGTTCAGCTTGCGTACGCTATCGGGGTCGTCGATCCGGTGTCGGTGATGGTGGACACCTTCGACACCGGCGAGGTGCCGGACGACCGTCTCACCGCGGCCGTTCGTGAGGTCTTCCCGTTGTCTCCCCTGGGCATCATCGAGTACCTCGATCTTCTGCGTCCCATTTACAAGAAGACGGCCGCGTTCGGTCACTTCGGGCGCGACGAGCCGGAGTTCACGTGGGAGCGTACCGACAGGACCTCCGATCTCCGAACCGCCTGCGGAGTCTGATTCCCTCAGTGTGGCATGTTGCTTGCTTCGGTTTCAGTCTGATGACGAGGTTGGAAATCAGAGACGGTAATGAGCCACAATGACCCACATCGGCAACAATATCGGCACACCGGGCTCGCTGAGGCTGCAATACGCTGCCGCTGCAGGAGTCTTTCTGGTGCTGATCCTCGGCATCATCTTTCTCTTTGGGCACCTCATCTCCGGTTCGCTATCGCGGCGGTACCTCGAGGATGTCCTTGCCGGGGGACGTGAGGAGGCGCGGCGGATCGCCGCCGAGCTCGGCGGCGCCCAGGTGAAAGAGCTCGACGTCATCGAGAACCGGCGCGAGGTTCTCAGCCGCACCCTCGAGGGAGACCCCGAGCGCCGAATCTGGAAGTCTATCGAGGTCACCGACAGCGACGGAAAGGTGATCTATTCGTCGCAGAGTCAGTCGACCGAGGAGATTCCCGAGGCCCTCGTGTCAGATCTTCAGCTCCGGGGCACCCTTTCGGACGAGGCGGTCATCGAGACAGAGAACCCCTACCGAATTTCAGTCCCGCTTGGTGAGGTCGGAAACGTCGTCCTCAACGTGAACCGCACCGAGGTTGCCGAGCGGGTGTCGGATCTTCGGGGTGATCTTCTTTCGCAGACCATTACGATCGCGATCCTGACTCTGGTCACGTTGGGGTTCGCGGTGGCGTTCCTCTGGTATCTCATCCAGCGGACGAGGCGTCTGGAGGCACAGCGGTTCGAGGCGGAGGAGATGGCCGCGCTCGGCGCCCTGGCCGCCAATCTCGCGCACGAAATCCGGAACCCGTTGAACTCGATCAACCTCAATCTGGAGCTCCTGGGCGAGGACCTTTCGACCGAGGGCCGAGGCGCCAGGGAGTCCCTGGCAAGCACGCGCGAGGAGGTAGGCCGGCTGGCCGGTTTGGTGAGCGATTTCCTCACCTACGCCCGGCCGAGTGAACCGGATCTGACCTCGGTACGGGTCGACACGATGCTCGAGGACGTGAGTCATTTTCTATCCGTCGAGGCCAAGGACATGGGAGTTCATCTACGGGTCGCACCGGGGCTGCCGAAGGTCGCAGTGCTGAGCGATGAGTCGCAGCTTCGGCAGGTTCTCCTCAACCTGGTGCTCAACGCGGTGCAGGCGGTGCGCGAGATAGCGGCCGATCGCAGGGTGGTCGAGCTCGATGCGGACGCAAGGCCGGATGTGGCGGCGATGATAGTGCGCGACCGCGGCGACGGGATCCCACCGGACGAGATGGAGCGGGTGAGGAGGGCGTTCTACACCCGGCGCCGCGGGGGGAGCGGACTCGGATTGGCGATCGCCGAGCGATTTGTCGAGGCCCAGGGCGGGCACATCGAGCTCGTAAACCTCGAACCCCACGGTTTTGAGGCGCGAGTCGTCTTGCCCATCAACAGCGATGCTGTCAAGATAGGCGGATGATCGGTCGGAGACCGGTCCACAGGAGGTAGGAATGACCCGTAAGGGGCTGCAGACAGTTCTTCTAACGATGCTCACAATGGGTGCGGGCACCGCCGCCGCCCAGTTCATGGCGGCCGACTTGATTTACTTGCCGGCTGCGACCCACACCCCGGGAGACGCAGGGAGCCAGTGGCGCTCCGATGTCTACATCACCAACGTCGAGGCGGAGGACGCAATCGACGTTGCCCTCGTCTACCTGCCCACCGGCCAGGTTTCCAACGCCGACAGGTTTAGCGATCGTTCGACGTGGCTCGGCGGCCGGGAAGCGGACGGATTCGGTTTTATAGATCCAGCGCTCGCCCACATCCCACCCGGCGGCACGGTTGTGCTCGAGGACCCGATTGGAGAGTATTTCGACGCCGACGGAGCGATTGCCAACTCGGGCGCCATTGTGGTCTTTGCATACGAGGCCGGGACCCTCGAGGACGACGGCACGCGGGTTTTCAAGAATGCGATCGTCAACTCGCGGGTCTTTACCCCAATGACCTTCTACTTGCCGGACCCCGATAACGAAGGGGAGTTCACCGTGGAGACGGGCACCTTCGGACAGACCTTGCCCGGTGTGGCCTGGTACAACCTTGCCGATCCCTCCGCGATCAGCGAGGAGGGAGACTTCAGCTTCCTGATCCTCACAGGCGCCATCGAGAGCAGGGACTTCCGATATAACCTGGGTGTTCTCAACGCTTCTGACCCGCTGAGCACCATCACTATCGTCATCCAACCGTTTCAGGGCGACGGCGAACCGTTCCTCGACGAGGACGACAATGAGATCTCACAGATCGTCATCATGCCTCCGCTGGCGCAGGTCCAGTACAACAACGTGATGAGCACCCTCTTCGGCATCGAAGATGTAGAGCCCGATGTCACGATCGACGTGACGGTCGCAGCGTGGGCATCGGGAAGCGCCGATCCGATCATCGGCATGACCACCTATGGGAACATGATCGATGATCGAACCAACGACCCGACAGCCATCCTGCCGCTCTTCGCCTTTTCCTACAACATCGCCTGCCAGTGGCCGTCGAACAACGAAGAAAAGGGTGGCAAGTTCGCTGGCGCCTCGAGGGTCAGTCGCCGACCGGTTGAAATACCTGCTCGCTGACAGAGTGGTGAATGGAGAATTGACAACGACAACGCGGGTGGTATTATCCCGCGGACGCGTGGGAGACCCGCCGGAAAGGAGAGATTGATGGCTGATTCCGATGACAAGCTGCCTGATAACGTACCGGGAAAGTGGTACGTGGACTCGAGCTGCATCGACTGCGACGTGTGCCGCACAACGGCCCCGGAGAACTTCGCGGCCAACGAGGACGAGGGTTATTCCTTCGTCAGCAAGCAGCCCGAGAACGACGAAGAGAACGAGCAGATGGATGAATCCATGGAGTCGTGCCCGGTGGAGGCCATCGGCAACGACGGCTGATCTCTCCGGACATCGACACTTTATTGCCGGCCGATCGAATCGGCCGGCCTTTTCATGACCGTTTGCTATCATCCGCCCTGGTTGAATTGAGGAAAAGGAGAGTTCATGCGCGTTCTCTCGGGTGTCCAACCATCCGGCGACCTCCACATCGGGAACTACTTCGGCGCCATCCGCCAGTTCCTGAGCCTGCAGGAGGAGCACGAATCGTACTACTTCCTGGCTGACATGCACGCCCTGACCACGGTTCAGGACGCTGCCAGGCTCAGGGAGCTCGTGCGCGACCTGGCGACCGGGTTTCTCGCCCTTGGCCTCGATCCCTCGCGCAGCGTGCTCTACCGCCAATCGGATCTCCCCGAGATCCCGGAGCTGACCTGGTACCTCTCGACCGTGACTTCGATGGGCCTCCTCCAGCGTTGCCATTCCTTCAAGGACAAGGTGGCGCAGGGGGTGGTGCCGAATCACGGTCTCTTCGCCTACCCGGTGCTGATGGCAGCCGATATTCTGATCGTCAAGAGCGATCTCGTTCCGGTGGGTAAGGACCAGAAGCAGCACCTCGAGGTCACCCGCGACATCGCTGGCGCCTTTCATGCGGTCTACTGTGACGATGTCTTCGTACTCCCCGAGCCCCTGATCCTCGACGAGGTCGCGGTCGTGCCGGGCATCGACGGACAGAAGATGAGCAAGTCCTACGGCAACACCATCGATCTCTTCGGACCCGAGAAGGCTGTACGCAGGAAGATCATGTCGATCGTCACCGACTCGACGCCGGTCGAGGATCCAAAGCCGACCGAGGACAGTCCTCTGTATCACCTGCTCAGACTTTTCGCCCCTGACGACGGGGAACGGCAGTGGGTCAAGACTGCCTTTGCGGAGGGTGGTGTCGGCTACGGCGACATGAAGAAGCGCCTCTTCGATTACTACCTGGCCACATTCACCGACGCGCGAGCCCGCTACGAGGAGCTTCAGAAAGATCCCGCCGAGGTCGAGCGCATCTTGGCCGCGGGCGCCGAAAAGGCACGCGAAACCGCCGCCCCGCTGATGGACGAGGTCCGCAAGGCCGTGGGCATCCGTTAAAACGTTAGAACGTTAAACGTTCAGACGTTGAAATCCGGCAGGTCGCTGCTGGAGCCCGCACGCTCGGGTTTCCAACGTTCTAACGTTCTAACGTTGAACGTTTTAAAGCCTTTCGCATGGCGTCTTTTGGCGGCACCCTTTGAGTGAAGGCGGCGACCTGCGCGACTCCCTGGTGGAGAAGCACCTCGCGGCCGTCGGCCACCGTCACTCCCTGCCTGCGGGCCGTCCCCGCCAGCGCGGTCTCGTGGCCCGCGTAGACCATGTCCACCACCGCCGCGGCGGCGGCGATCTCTCCCTCTGAGAACGGCCCCTCCTCGTCTGGCGCTCGTCCGAGCGGCGTCGCGTTGACCAGAATCGCACCCTCGGGCGCCACCTCGTCGGCTCCACGCCACTCGACCCCGATCTCCTCAGCGGTCGATTCTGCGCGCTCGTCCGAGCGGCTGCGCAGTACCACGTCGGCGCCGGCGAGATGAAGCCCCACCGCCGCGCCGCGCGCCGCCCCGCCGGTTCCCTGGACAACCGCCGCCCGTCCCTGCGGGTCGATGTCGAGGCCGACCAATGAGCCGACGACACCGTCGGCGTCTGTGTTCTCTGCGGTCACGAGTTCGGGTCCGAGAACGAGTGTATTGGCGGCGGCGGCGCGAAGCACCCGCGGCGCGTGACGGTCGGCGGCGGCCGCCGCCCGCGCCTTGTACGGGGTTGTCACCGCCCATCCCCACGGCTCGAGACCGATCCGGTCGAAGCAGGTCGAACCTCTAGGGGCAAAAAGCTCTCCGAGCTCGTCGGGATCGGGGACGCTGATCGGCACCATCAGATAGGGGAGACCGAGCTCCCGGTAGGCCGCGGCATGCAGCGCCGGGCTCAGGCTTGAGCTCACGTCGGCCCCGACGACGCCGTAAAGCCTTTGTGGCGGGGCATCGAGGTGCGAGATGACGGCCTCGGTGCGGGCGATTGTGAGCTGGCCGGGCGCCGCCGGCGCCGCCTGTGACCACGCGGCGTAGCCGACGGGCGGCCCGAGCAACGGCGCGAGATACCGGCTGGCAAGACCGGGTACGCCCATCGCAAAGGTCAGCAGTCGCCGCTTCATACGTGTACCGCCGTTGAATTGTCGTTGGAGACCGAGCACAGCCGCCAGGTCGTGAACTCCGTGTGCGGTCGGGACGAGCTTGACCCAGCGGGCGGGGCTCTCCATCAACCGTTCGGCGATCCGACCAAGGTTCTCCGGCGTTCCCTTCGGGTCGTGCCAGGACAGGATGAACTGCTCGGGAGCGAGACCCAGATCGAGGATCAGCGGGGTATCGCGTTCGAGCTCGAGGTCGATCAGCGCGGCCCCCGCGTTACGTGCCGCGCCAATGATCTCGGCCCGCGCAGCGGGATCATCCGGCCCCTCGCCGCCCTCGGCTGCAGAGCGCAGGGTCGCGAGCACCGGCAACGGGCAGGCGCCGACCGCCGCCGCGACGTCAATGCCGGCAAAGAGATCCAGACGGAGCTCGACGATTGAGGCCCCAGCCGGCGGGCTCGCGAGTGCGGCCAGCGGGTCGGCTGCGGCTCCGGGTGTGATTGTGACGATCCAGTCCACGGACGAAAGGATACCAGTCAGCAGAACTCGATGTCGAAAAGACTCTCGATCCACTCGGGGAGAGCCTCGGTGCCGCCCCAGTCGTCGTGCGCCATCTTCTTTCGTATTTCCTCCAACTCGTGCGATCGATCCACCCGCGCGATGACCCGGCCTCCCTTGAGCTCGAGGTCCATCACATCCCGGTACCAAAAGGCCGGGTGGAAACCCTTGTGACCATAGAAGTCGCTGATGGGTTCTCCTCCGAGGAGCATGCCCCCGGTAAAGGTGATCGGATATCCGAGGTGTACATAGTGGCCCGGGATCTGGTCTCCGGCCGGCTCGGGATTGCCGAACAGCTCGGACAGCAGTTGGTGATCGCGACCGGTCGGTTCCCTGGGGTCGAGCCCGATCTCGATCTCGTGGAGGTACAAGAATCCGTCATCGACGAGGTAGGTGCTCATATACCCCCGCCGACACTCCGAGGTCAGTGCAATCGGCGTGACCCCGTGATCCCGCGGATCGAAAAGGAGGCTTCCGTCCCTCGTCCCGCACAGGTCGTGGCGACGCTCGTCGAGGATCACGGATTCCGGAATCTGTGTCGTCATTGTTGAGCTGCCTTCCACATCCGCCCGTCGCTCGTCAACCTGCGTCAACGGTGCGCGGCCAAAACCCAGCATCGAAACACCCTCCGGCAGTACCTATTGCAATAGCAATGCCAGATTTTGCTTCGAAATTGAGAAAGATGGTGAATCAAAACGACCCACCTGTGGGGGGTTCATCGTCCGATCTTGGCGGATCCTGACCCATACGCACCGGCGCCCCTCCGCACGGATGGGAGCTTCGATCCTACGCCACCCATCGATGGGCGTACTGAGTGGACGAACTCTGCCGGAAAGACACATATACTGAAGGTTCTGCAGAACGCGGCAGTGACGGTAGTGCAGAAAGAGGATGAGGCTTCATGGAATGGAAAGAGAGAGACCTGGAGGATCTGAATACGGCAGTGAGTATGCTGGAGAACCCGGGTTTCATCGCCAAGATTTCGGACCTTGTCGGCACGCCGATCGAGTTTGTTTTCGACAGGCTGCCAAGCGGTGCCGGCGACAAGATCTCGAAGGCTGTTCACCAGTCCCTTCTCGCCGCCGTCAACGCGGCGGTGATGACCATGGATCCAACCGACAGAGGCCAACCGTGGTTCAAGAGCCATATCGCAGCGGCTGGAGTTGCAGGGGGGATTAGCGGGGCTTTTGGGTTGGTCGCCCTGCCGATCGAGATGCCCATCACGACGACCATCATCCTGCGTTCAATCGCTGACATCGCTCGAAGCGAGGGAGAAGACCTGTCAAATCTGCAGACGAAGTTTGCATGTCTCGAAGTATTCGCGATGGGTGGAACTTCAGATGAAGACGACGCGACGGAATCCGGCTACTTCGCCGTGCGTGCAGCATTGGCCAGAGCGGTGAGCGAAGCGGCCAAATACATAGCAGAGAAGACGGTCATCGATGATGGGGCTCCAGTGATAGTACGGTTGCTGGCCCAGATCGCCGCCAGGTTCAATACCGTCGTTGGCGAGAAAATAGTGGCTCAGGGAGTGCCAGTGGTGGGGGCTCTCGGAGGCGTGACGATCAACGTGTTGTTCATCGACCATTTTCAGGATATGGCTCGCGGGCACTTTATCGTGCGCCGTCTGGAGCGAACATACGGCGAGAACGAGGTCAGAAAAAGGTACGACGAGCTACTGGCTGGCGTGAAGTAGCCCTTCGCACGGTTGCATCGTGACCGGCCCCTGGGACCGCCGAGCCCCGGCTCGGCATTCTTCCCCTCAGTGAGCAGGGGCCAGCGCAGTGGGGACTCCCCTCGACCCAGGGGAATACTGCCTCATCACAAGGGCAGCCCTCGAAAACGCAATCGGACTGGGCTGTGAAGAGGCACGCCTTCTGATGACCGAGGCGGGAGTTGGGTTTTCTCGGTCGTGGTTTGCGGGGGAGGGTTGTCGCTGATCATGGACGCTCTGTGGTCCTAAGAAGGTGCGGAATGCCGAGCTGGAGCTCGGCGTTCCCAGGGTTTCTTTGGAGTCTTGACGAATGTATAGTAAAGGTATAGATTCTATACTATGGAGTTCGAGTTCGATCAACGGAAGAGCCGCTCGAATAAGAAAAAACACGGGATTGATTTCATGGAGGCGCAGGCGTTGTGGGAGGATCCGGATTTGGTCGAGGTGCCGGCTCGAACGGCAGACGAGCCACGGTTCATGGTCGTGGGGAAAATCGGCGATGCACACTGGTCGGGGATACTAACCAACCGAGATGATCGCATCCGGATCATCTCGGTTCGTCGCTCGCGGAATGAGGAGATTGCATTGTATGAAGGTTAAGGCCAAAGAGTTCGACAAGAAGTTCGACGCCGGCGAGGATGTGACGAAATACCTCGACCTGACCCGGGCGCGTCGTCCGGGCCACGATCAGCGGCGGGTGAATGTGGACTTTCCAGTCTGGATGATTGAGTCACTTGATCGGGAGGCGTCACGCCTCGGTGTGCCCCGCCAGTCGCTCATCAAGGTGCTGATCGCCAGGCACCTCGATGCGGCGTCGTAACGCCTTCATTCCAGCTTGGTTTCGATGGTTGTCACAGGATGTAGCGCCATACATGCCGAGCCGGAGCTCGGCGGTCCCAGGGGCGACCCGGCACCGCTCCGCACGAATGGGAGCTTCAATCGTATGACGCCGCCTCGCAACACAGCAATGCGAGGGATGTGCCATCCTGCTATTCTTCCTTCCGTGTGGTGATGCGAAAGGTACTCCGTGTGATGCTGTGGATGTTTGCCGTGGCCGGCGCGCTCCTCGTGGTGGCCGCGATAGTGCTGACCAACCCGGTCAGGGCCCGGGCGTTTGCGTCCGGGGTGTCGGCGGATCCATCCCGCCTGCAATCCGATGTCAGGATCCTCACAGGGCTCCCGGGCTTTCGCTGTTTCGAGCGGCCCGGTGATCTCGACCGCGCCGCCGAGTGGGTGAGGTCGGCTCTCGAGGCGAGCGGCTTGCCGGTGGAGGAACAGTCGTACGACTTCGGCAAGGAGATCTTCAGGAACTTCATCGCCCGTTACGGTCCCGCCGGCGCCCCGATTCTGGTGGTCGGCGCCCACTACGACGTCTGTGGCGAGCAGCCCGGCGCCGACGACAACGCCAGTGCGGTGGCGGGTCTGCTCGAGCTGGCGCGGCTTCTCGGACGGCACCGCCCCGAGATCACCCACCGCATCGAGCTCGCGCTCTGGCCGCTCGAGGAGCCGCCCAACTTCCGTACTCCGGCCATGGGTTCGGCGGTTCACGCGAGTTCGTTGGCTCAGCGTAAGGCTGATGTGCGTGGGATGATCTGCCTCGAGATGCTCGGCTATTTTTCAGACGAGCCAGGCTCTCAGACCTACCCCGCACCTGGGATGGGGCTTTTATATCCGTCCCGTGGCAACTTCATCTCGGTGGTGGGCAACGGCTCGTCGTGGTGGTTCACCCGCCGCGTCAAGGCGCGGATGGCCGGCGCCACGGAGCTTCCCGTCAGGTCCATCAGCGCTCCCGCGATCGTGCCCGGGGTCGACTTTTCCGATCACCTCAACTTCTGGAGGCACAGCTGGAATGCGGTGATGATCACCGACACCGCCTTCTACCGCAACCCAAACTATCACCAG
>CAYPBC010000019.1:0-13286 GCA_964408845.1 uncultured Thermoanaerobaculia bacterium | reverse complement strand
GGCGCCGCGGCGTCCGCCATCTCCATCCTCGACTCCATGGCAACGCCGGCCTTCATCAACCGGTAGCGCCCCCGCCGGCCCGGACCGCCGATGCCGTAGCCGTCGAGCGCATTCAGGTAATCACCGTGCAGATGGGGATACCCCGGCGGGCCGGAAAGGCTCGACCGGCTCCACACCTGTTGTGCGCGGCCAAGGTTGTCCCACACGCCCGCCACCGCGGTGCGGTCGGGGTAGAGCGAGAGCGGGCTCGGCGGCGTGTGCGGGGCGAAGATATCGAGCGAGCGGTCGTACATGTAGGCCAGCAGCTCGGCGGTCTTCGCGTCGACCGAGGAGCCGTCGTGGGCTCGCACAGTGACGGTGAAGGTCTCACGCGTTCCGGGACGCATGCGGTCGCGGAAGGTGGCGAAGTCGAGCTCGAGCCGCCGGTCGTCCCACGGCACAAAAACCCGCGTGGTTTGCCGGATGAGCTGGTGGTCGCGGACCAGGGTGAGGGTGGCACCAAAACCGCCGCGGTCCGCAGCGGTGATTGGGAACTCGATCACACCCGAGCGCCCGGCCCCGACAGTTCGCCGTTCGACCCTGCGCCCGTCGCGGAAGATCTCGAGCACCATCTCCTGCGCCTTCAATCCGGTAAAGACGAAGAGGCGGGCGGTTTCCCCAACCGCCACCGACGAGCGGTCGAAGCTGAGCAGAGCCGGCAGAGCGAGCTGGGTGCGGCGTTTGCCGGCGACGACCAGGTTCTTGCTGGTCGTGAACTCGGCGCCGTACTCGTCCTCGGTGACGTAGAGAATCCGGTAGGCGCCGGCTGAGAGCCCGGCCAGTGCGAACTCGGCCTCACCGTCCTCACCGTGGGCCAATTCTCCGGTGTCGATCTCCTCACCCTCGTCCCACATCGCTAGCACTGCATCGGGGTCGTATCGGGGCTGCCACCGCGGGCGCAACCCATCGCCTGGGGTACGGTAGGCGTTGTCATCGGTGGGCGTGGGCAACGGCTGGTCGGCCGGTGTCAGGGTCTTCGGCGGCTGTTCGAGGCGGACCAGCCGCCACGACCCCGAACCCGCGCGCGGGGCGCCGTCAAGGTCGCTACGCAGCACCCGCACGGTGGCCGTGTCGTCCGTCATGTGGAAACCGAGGTCGTCGACGATGCGCGCCTCGACCGCAACGAAACCGAGGCGGAAGGTGCGCTCGGCGGAGCGGGTCTCGCCCCCCTCATCGGTGACATCGACCGCGAGACGGTATCGATAGGTGACGCCCTGCCCGGCCTCGCGCTCGTCGGCTTCCGGGGTGAAGTCGAGGTGGAAGCGCCCCTCGTCGTCGAGACCGGTCTCGCCGGCCGCCACTACCTGTGTCTGCTTCGAGGCCGAGGGGTACCACCAGAACCACCAGCGCGGGTAGACGGGCTCGCGGGTGACCCGCCACACGACCGCCCCAGTCACCACGGGGAGGCCGAAGTAGTACCGCACCTCGCCCTCGAGGGCCGCCCCACGGTTGAGGCGCAGCGGCGTCTCGGGATCCGAGATCTCCACCTCGAAGGTGGGGCGTTTGTACTCCTCGACGCGGATCCAGCTCTGACCCCCGAACGAGGTCCGGATACGCCAGCGCCCGAGGAGCCGGCCGGCCGGGATCTCGAACTCACCGCTCGCCGATCCGAAGGCGTTGGTCGACACTGTCGCCGACGCCACCTGCTCGCCATTGGCGTCGAGCAGCTCAACGTGGAGCGGGGCGTTCGCCACGGTCTGGTACTCGATGTCTTCGCCACCGCCGCGATAGGCGACGGCCTTCCAGTAGAGTGTTTGCCGCGGGCGGTAGACCGAACGATCGGTGTAGATCAAGACCGAGCTCGAAAGCCCGCGTTCGCCATCAGCTTGCTGGTAGAGCCGGTTGGCGTCGATGGCGAGGTCGTCGCCGTGACGTCCGACGAGAAAGTACTGGTCGTGCTTCCAATGGCGCTGGTCGAAACGCACCCTGCCGTCGTCGCCGGTCCGCAGCCGCGCGATCTCACGGTGGCCGCGCTGGTAGTCGTAACGGTAGAGAGAGACCGCCACACTATCGAGCGCGCGACCGCTCGCTCCCGAGCGTGCGGACACCTCGTAGCCGCCCGTGACCTTGCGGGTCACCAACACCAGGTCTGAGAGAATGAAGTTCTGGGCCACAAGGAGGTTGTTGCGCTGGGAGAAGTCGGCCCGCATGGAGGCCACGATCAGGTAGGCGCCGGGCTCCGAAACCTGGGGCACGTCGTAGCTCAGGTGCGATCGGTAGTCCGGGGTCGGCGGCAGCTCCACCATCCACTCGGCATCGGGAGCGCCGGCCATGATCTCCTCAGCCTCACGGTAATGCGGCTGCAGATTGTAGTCCTCGGCTCCTTCGATGAAGCCGACGAGGTCATAGCGATAGGCCCGGAAATACAGGGCCGCCAGGTTGCGATGATTGATCTGGATCGAGCGCCGGCCGGCGCCGTCGGTGGCCATCGCGGCAAGGCTGTAGCTCGCCGCTTCAATCGAGGCCGCGGTGTTGGCGCAGCGTTGACCACCGATGCTGCCGGGGTGGCGGTCGCGGCCGGCAATAGCCACAACACGGGCCCGCACCAGCGCATCGGGATCGGATTCCGAACGGATGAACTCGGCCAGCGTCGCCTGCCCCATCGACCACCAACCAAAGCTCGTGTCGAAATCCTCCTGCACGGCCTCGAGATGATGGCGGATGGCGAGCCGGTCGGCGGTACTGTCGAGGGCGGCGTGAAGACGGCGCAGACGCTCGAGACGAGCCTCGAGCGCAGCCTCGGAACGGTCGCCGTTCTCGTGCCAGACCTCGAGGTCATCGAGGAGGGCGGAGATCTTGAGCAGCGGGTGGACCGCGGGATCATCGAGCACGACCGCGGCCGACGACTCCGGATCGCCCGCGATCAGGGCTGCGGCATCGAGCCGGAAGACGTCGTTGGACTCGGCCGGGCTCCACAACGAGGTATCGGCCAAGAGCTCAATCCATAAATAGGTGACGGCGTCGCGCAGGGTGCCGCGGATGCGCGGCGGGTAGTTGTTCTGCTGGATGTAGCGGGCAAGCCCGCCGAGAGGCTCGCTCCCCCACTCGCCACGTTGAGACCAGACCTCGAGATAGGCGCGGCCCGCCTCCTCGACGATCCGCTCGAGGTCCCACGCCTTGAGATCGAGCTCGCCCGAGGCCTCGACCCTCTCGCGTTGGCGGATCTCCCACGAGTAGACCCGGGCGTACGTCGCAAGCGAGTTGGCGTAGTAGAGTTCGAGAACGGCCTGCGACACCTCATCGTCGGGCCACGGCTGCTCCCTGAGGAAACGTACCGCGGTCTCGTAACCGTGCAGCGCCATTCGCAGCTTGGTCTCCTCGACCAGGGCGCGGGTCCACTCGCCGGCGTCGCCGGCCTCTCGCGCGCGCTCACGGATCGCCGTCACCGCCTCCGAAGCGGCCTCGAACTTCTGCTCCGAGATCAGACGGTCGACCTCGTCCCAAGTCATGGACCCCTCCCCTCCCGAAGCGATAGTAACCGGCGCCTCCGGTGGAGAGGGCGCGGTCAGCGCCTGCAGCGCCGCGGCCGAAACCACGACGACGATGAGGACTGTGAGGAGAATGATGGGACGCGAGCTGCTGAGGGCTGGTGTTTTTCTCATGACTACAGTTTAGACACAGCTAAGAGAAAAAGGTTCCCGTGTCGCCACCCCTGCCCACTCTTGTGCTCCACAAACGAGTCGCTTTCGGTATCGCTATCGATTCCTTGAATGCGCACTGTCGCTCGATAGCTATCACGACAGCGATCACAGCCTCAATCCGAAATTGATCAAAGAAAACCGGGCGCATCAGCGCCCGGCATTGAGGATGGGGAGCGAGGTCTCGTCTATTTCTGGTTCTGCGGGACCGCCCACTTCTTGAGCTGTTCAGTCTCCGTCGGTTTGTCACGACTCCATAGCGCGGCTTCGGCGACTATCGGGTCGGCATCGCCGGAAAGCTCTTCGAGCACCTCGAAGGCTCGGGTTCTCTCCTCCGGCGTGCCCAAGAACCGAACGATGTTGAGGCCCACGATGGCTTCGCATCGCAAGCGCCTGTCGGGCGAGCCCTCGGCCGCCTCGATCACGGCATCGAGCTTTCCGCGCCGGAGGCGAAGCGCTACCTCTTCCTCGGCATTCACGTCGATTGAGTCCAGAAGGTCTGTCGAGGTAAGGTGTTCCATGGTCCGCAGGCGCTGCGGCGCCACCTCGCCCAGGACCACCGACGCCAATAACGCCAGCTCGAGGTCGTCATCGGCGATGGCGCGCTCGTAGACCCCGCGGGTGCCCAGGTGGATGCACGCCAAGCCGACGAGGTCTGAGATCACGACCACGTCCTCCTGGCGCAGCAAACGGCCCAGTCGAATCGCGCGCCGAAAATCGACCATTGCACTCTCGGTATCTTCAGCATTCGAGCCCCGAGCGATCCACGAACGCGCCAGGTTCAATGCAAGCAGCAAATTGCCAACTCGGGTGCTGTAGCCGTCAAGCGGGTAGATCTCCGGGTAAAACTTCATAGTCGCCTGATCCACCCACGGTTCGGCTTCCAGCAGGAGCGGGTCATCGGGGGGCAGGACCTTGCCCAGCCACTCCGGTCCTTCGACCCTGCGATCCCAAGCGGCCGTAGCGTCGCCGGCACGTGGACCGACCTCTTTGGCGAACAGACCGAACCACTCCGCAGCGTTCGCACTGCCGTTTCCCAGAGGGGCCAGGAGATCGAGGTCGGTCTGGAACCGCAGAGGCCAGTCCTTATTGGAAGGACAGGTCCAGCATGGCACCTCGAGATCGGCGACCTGGAGCACGGCAGGATCGGGCACCGAGGCGCCAGGCGCGCGAGACATTACCGCTGAGCTGTCGCGGGCGATCAAGCGCGCCCCGAGCGAACCCGCCAACACCACAATCACGGCTGCTGCAAGCACCACGAGCCACATTTTCGAGCCACGGTTCATTGAAGTCATGACGGGTTCCCTCCCAATTCGAGTTCGGTCAGGCTATCGCCGGCAGCTGAAACGAGCCCGACGATCGGTTGTACGTTTGCGGAAATCCGGACCGGGCGCAGAATGTCGGCGAGTTGCTCGTCGACGCCGGTCTCCGCGACCAAAGTCGGGTTCACCCGAGTGAAGACGGCGCCCTTGGGTGGGGCAACGATGGCGTGTCCAGCGAGGAGCAGAACCACGGTCGCCGCCCACGCCAGTCGAATCCCCCGGTGGCTCCAGATTCTGGACCACCGATCCGGAGACGTCGTTTCCATGTGACCACGAGCCGCTGCGAGCACTCGTGTGCGCAGGCCTGTCGGTGCCCGCGGCGGTTCGAGGCCCTCTATCAAACGATCGACAAAAGCATCTGTGTCGTCGGATTTCATGATCCAACCTCCATCAACTGTCGAAGTTTGGAGACGCCGTTTCGGTACCTGCTCGCGGCCGTGAACTTCGGCACTCTGACAATCTCGCCGATCTCCGCAAATGTGCAACCGGCAAAATGTTTGAGGTAGATGACGTCGCGGTGTGTCTCTGGCAAACCGGCCAACAGCACCGACACCTGGGCTGCGTCCAAGATCCGCTCGCTGTCGTCATCGGCAGCGGTGAGAAAAGGAAAGTCATCGATAGACTCCGCCTCTCGACGCCGTCGCCGGCGGGTGACGTCAATCGCAGCACGGTGGGTGACCGTCAACAGCCAGGCCTTTGGGTTTCTGACATTTGCCAAGCGAGGTCCCTGCTCGACAACGCGCACGAACACGTCCTGCACCACGTCGGCTGCGTCATCCTCCGACCCGGTGCGCCACAGGGCCAGGCCGTAGAGCTTTGGTACCGCCGCGTCGTACAGCTCTGCGAGGGCGGCCTGCCGTCCGTCGACCAGATCCTGGAAGAGGTCCCGCCAATCCCCCTCGGCCCGGCGGGCCGGTGCATCGCCTTCCGGAGCAAGGGGCGGCAGTTCGTCAGTCACGGCTTCCACATTACTTGAGACGCACGAGCGAGTCGTTCTTGTCACTTCGAAAACCTCCAGCCCGCATTCCGAATCCCGAATTCCTCATTCCTCATTCCTCATTCCTCATTCCTAATTCCTAATTCCTAATTCCTCTCCTGCTACCATCCCCGCATGATCACCACCGTCGTTCTCTCCTCGGTCATGGCCGCCGCTGTGGCCAGCCTCTTGCGCGCGATCCGCGTCGGCGATCGGACCCTCGAAGTCATTTCGAAAACCACAGCATCGGCGGCCTTTGTGATGCTTGGCCTCGCCCGTTGGTCACCAGGAAACCCAGTCGGCGCCTGGCTGATCGCGGGATTGGTGCTGTGCGCGGTAGGAGATCTCTGTCTTCTTTCGGATCGATCTTTCGATCTCGGTCTGATCTCCTTCCTCCTCGGCCACCTCGCTTACGTGGCCGGTTTTCATGCGGCGCTCCCGATCGCCGATTGGCCGCTCGTGATTCTCGCCCCGCTCGCGCTAGCAGGCGTCGGCGCTCTTGCCTGGCTGTGGCCGAACCTCGGGCGGCGGCGGATTCCAGTGGCCGCCTACATCGTTGCGATCACGGCCATGGTCTGGGGCGGGATGTCGGTGTCATGGGCCGGCGCGCTGCCGTGGACGGCGGCGGCCGGAGCGATTCTCTTTTACCTTTCCGACCTCGCCGTCGCGCGTCATCGCTTTGTTCGCCCCTCCTTCGTCAACCGTGCCCTCGGGCTGCCCCTGTACTACGTCGGGCAGCTTCTCCTTGCCTTGACCATCGGAGCACGTTAGCCTCAGCTCCGCCTGGAGGGGTTTCATGAGGAATCGCACAGTTGCCATATTCATCTTCATACTGGTCACAGCCGCTGCGATCGGCGCTCAGAGCAGCTGGAGCACCCACACGCACGCCGGCGAGTACGCGTTCGCGCAGGGAAACCACGAGTACGCTGAGCGCGAGTTCCAGGCTGCCCTTCAGATTGCGCAGGCCTTTCCTCCCGGCGACCAGCGGCTGGAGATCAGCCTCGAGAACATGGGCCGGCTATACGAGCACGGATCCGATCTCGACAAGGCGCAGCCCCTCTACCAGCTCATGCTGGCGGTACAGGAAACGCGACTCGGCCTGAACGATCCAGGGCTGCTCGGCACGCTCTATGCGGTGGCTCGGGTAAGCCAGCCGATGGGCGATCTGCCGACGGCGGAGGACAGCCTGGAGCGGTACGCTGAGATCGCGGAGACGAGCGGCACGGCCGATCCCCGCCAACACTGGCAGGTCCTGTCGATGCTGGCGCGGTTGGAGATCATCACAGACGACAATGACGCGGCCCTGCAATGGCAGCGGCGGGCGGTGGAGGTGATGGCCGAGGATGCGGGCGCTACCGAGGACGAGCGCGCCGTCCAGCTCGAATCCGTGGCGCAGATGGAGCTCACCGCGGGCGAGGGGCGAAGGGCCGAGATAGCGCTGGTCCAGCTCGCGACCCTACGCCAGGAGGAGGACGAGGCCGACGCCATGGCCCGGACGATGGCCGAAGGCAGCGCCGCCGCATTCGCAGCCGGCGAGTTCGAAACCGCCGAACGATTGGCCATGCGCGCGCTGAACGCCCACCCAAACACGGCGGCCGAGACGACCGCCCGCACGGTGCTCGCTGATATTTCCTGGGCCCGGGTCAGTCGCGGCACCGATGATCTCGACATTCTCCTTTCGGCCGCCGGCGACGACGAGGAGCTCCACCGCGCTGACAACCGGCTGCGCGCTCTGGCCGTCCTAGAGAACGACCGGAACCCAACAACCCTCCGGCGGCAGGTCCAGGTAAAGGTTCTCCGCGCCCAGCCCGCCGAGGCCGCCCTCCGGCAACGGGAGCTCATCGTCATCATCGATGAGACCGAGGGGCCGGCGAGCACCGGCGCGTTGGCCGCGCGCAGCGACCTCGTGACCCTCCTCGCCGCAGCCGGAAAGAACGACGAGGCGCTGGCCGTGAACGCCGCCGTGCTCGCGGAAATGGAGGCACAGTACGGCGACGACGATCCACGCCTGCTGCCGGTGCTCGAGCAACGCATCGAGGTCCTCACGTCCGCAGGACAGAAAAAACAGGCCAAGAAGATCGGGAAGCGGATCAAGAAGACGTTCGGAAAATGAGGAATTAGGAATTTTCATCCGCCCTCCCCCGGTGCCGATACGCGCATGTGGGTGGGTGAGCGGCATTCCTAATTCCTAATTCGTTCATCTGCTTGCCCCCAACCTCGATGTCGGCGATGATTCAGCGGTATGGTCGATCGTCTCCTTCCCGGCAAAGTTCCTTGGGACATTGTGGCCGAGCTGGTCTCGGGTGAGCTGCCGCCGGAGGTTCGGTTGGGTCCGGCGGCCGGTGAGGACGCGGCGCTGGTGGAGATCGGCGGCGAGCTGTGGGCGGTGGCTTCGGACCCGGTTTCGTTCACTGCCACCGACGCCGGCCGGCTCGCGGTCATTGTCAACGCCAACGACGTGGCGGTGCGCGGCGCCCGCCCCCGCTTCTTCCTTGCGGTCGGCCTGATCGCGCCCCACGAAGCCACCGAGGAACGGGTGCGGGAGCTGCTGGGCCAGGTGCGCAACACCTGTGCCGCGGTCGGCGCGGTCCTCATCGGCGGCCACACCGAGGTCACCCCCGGGCTACCCCACAGCATCGTGGTCGGCACGATGCTCGGCCGGGTAGAGGGCGAACCGCTGACTACCGGAGGTCTCCGCGAGGGTGATCTGGTCGGCATGACCCGGTCGGCGGGGCTGGAGGGCACAACCATCCTGCTCACCGAACTCGGTGGCCGGCTGCGCGCCCTGCACGGCGACGAGGTCCTCGAGGGCGCCGACGAGATTCTCGACGGCGACTGGCTGCTGGTGGCGCCCGAGGCTCTTCAGGCAGCCGCCTGCCAAGGCGTCACCGCGCTCCATGACGTCACCGAGGGCGGCGTCGGCGAAGCCCTCTACGAGATGGCCCGCGCCTCGGGCATCGGAATCGACGTGGAGCGTCCCGCCATTCCGGTGCTGCCGGTCACCACAACCATCTGTAGCGACCTCGGGCTCGACCCGCTCGGTCTCATCGGCTCCGGCTCTCTCATAGTGGGTTGCGACCCGGACGGCGCGGCCGAGATTGAAACCGTGTTTTCGGCGAACGGCATTCCATTCACGTGGATCGGCCATGCGGTGGCGACCGATGAGGGCTTCCGGACCACCGTGCCCCGCTTCCCCAGGGACGAGCTGATCAAGACGACGTTGATGCGTGGAGTTGAGGCGGTCATCTTCGACATGGATGGCACCCTGGTCGACTCGAGCTACGACTGGCCAACCATCAGGCATCACCTCGGGGTCACCGGCGCGTCCATCATCGACGACCTGAACGGGCTCCCCGAGCCGGATAGGAGCCGGCGGTGGGCCGAGCTCGAGGCGATCGAGGAGACCGCCACCGCCCGAGCGACCCTCCATGAAGGCGCCCGCGAGCTCCTCGAGGTGCTCGCACAGCATCATCGTTCAACCGCGCTCGTGACCAACAACTCCGACGCCAACGTCCGTCGACTCCTCGACCGTTTCGGGCTCCATTTTGATGTCATCGTGAACCGGGATTCCGGTCTCTGGAAACCCTCGGGGGCGCCCGTCAAAGAGGCCGTGCGCCAACTCGGCGTCGCGCCCGGTCGATGTCTGGGGGTTGGCGACTCTCGCTACGACATCCTCGCCGCTCGTGAGGCCGGGCTCAGCGGGATCTGTGTGCTCCACGACGACGCCGGCCACCACGACGGGGAGGCGGATTTGAGCTTCGAGGACATTCCAAGGTTTATTCACTACTTGAACATCGTCCTAGAGTGAATTCTCAATTCTTAATTCTCAATTCTTAATTGTCGTCTTGAAGCATCTGGGCGGTAATTGAGAATTGAGAATTAAGAATTACTAGGAGCGGCCAGCGCCGCCCTCAGCTCCCCCAGCTTGCCTTGAATCAGGCTCACGTTTTCCGGGCCCATGCGTAGGAGATGGCGCTGGGCGGACGACAGCAGTTCGAGCTCCTCGTCGGCCCAGGCGTAGGTCACGACCAGCTCTTTGACCCGCACAGGCCCTTCCGCCACCGGCACCGCGAGGAGCTGATCGAAGGCCGCGTCGAGACGATCGTCGAAGCTCCGTCCGCGAGGACCGATCTCGGCATAGGCCTCGTCGATGAGCGGTTTGAGCTCGCGATACAGCGCCACTGTGCCGGCCGTGTCGAACGATGCGAACACCCGCGCCGGAAGGTCGTAGCGGTGATAGCTCGAAGGATCGACCACGAACACGTCACGACCCTTCACAACAACCTCAAAGCTCTCGGCAGGGCGCAAAAACTCGAGCTGGGCCTGCGGGCTGACGCCGGAGGCGATGTTGTCGATCGAGGTAACGAATCGTCGCACCAGATCCTCGTTGACGAGCCAGGCCGCGAGCTTGGGGTTGGCTGAGAGACCGGCCGCAAGCTCCCGCACGACCGCGTCACTGGTACTGAGGGTCGTGCCCGCAAGTCGTGATGACAACCTCTCCTGAAGGCCGGGAGTCGGCGTCGGCGCGGGCGCGGGCGTCACCACAGCAACGGTCTCCACGGGTTCCCCCCCACCTCCCGGACGAAGCCACCAGACGACCGCCACGATGACGATCACCAGAAGGGCGATAAAGATGCTGATCATGTTGCGGTTGCTCTCTGCCATGGGAACCTCCGGGCACCAGGATACACGGACGCACAATGCACGCCACCGGAACCGAATCCCTGACTTCAGATTTTCGGGTCGCAGCTTTCTGCGATCCGTCAGCTCTCCAACCGGATAAAATGTCCGTCGCAGAAAGCTGCGACCCGAAAATCTGAACAACGGGTAACCAAAGGCGCATACCAGGTCAACTGAAGAGCGAGCTGCGTAAAGGAGATACCGTGATCGACCCGCAACTGGACCTTTCGCCCGACGACGAGTACAACGCCGAGTTGGTGGCCAACGTCCACCCGCCCGAGTGGCGGAACCCGACTCCCGCAGGCCGCTACAACCTGGTGGTCCTCGGCGCCGGTACCGCCGGGCTGGTGGCCGCGGCCGGGGCCGCAGGGATGGGCGCCAAGGTGGCTCTGATCGAACGCCAGCTCATGGGCGGGGACTGCCTCAACGTCGGCTGCGTGCCGTCGAAGGCCATCATTCGCTCGGCACACGCAGCTTTCGACGTCCGTACGGCCGAGCGCTTCGGGGTTCGCGCCGGTGGCGAGGTGGAGGTCGATTTCGCCGCCGTCATGGAACGCATGCGGCGGATCCGGTCCGGGATCTCGCCCAACGACTCTGCGAAACGGTTCACCGAGACCTACGGGATCGACCTCTACTTTGGAGAAGCGCGCTTTGTCGGCCGCGATGCCGTCGAGGTCGATGGGACGACGCTCAGCTTTGCAAAGGCCGTCATCGCCACCGGCGCCCGCGCTGCGGTGCCACCCATTCCCGGCCTCGCCGAGGCCGGATTCCTGACCAACCACAACGTCTTCAACCTCACCGAACAGCCGCGCCGGCTGGCCGTGGTGGGCGGCGGGCCGATTGGCTCCGAGCTCGCCCAGACCTTCGCACGTCTCGGCACCGAGGTGACGATCATCGAGCGGGCCGACCAGTTCCTCCAACGCGAGGACCGGGATGCGGCGGAAATCTTGAAGGCTTCAATGGAGCGCGACGGCGTCGTCGTGCGGCTGTCCACCTCGCTCGAGCGGGTGGAGACGGTGGGCGACGACAAGGTGTTGGTTCTGAAATCCGCGGACGGTGAGGAGCGGATCGAAGTCGATGCGATCCTGGTCGGGGTTGGCCGCACGCCCAACGTGGAGGGACTCGACCTCGAGGTCGCCGGCGTCGGGTACGACCGCCGGGGGGTCATCGTGAACGATTTTCTGCAAACTACGAACAAACGAATCTACGCCTCGGGCGATATTTGCCTGCCCCACAAGTTCACCCACACCGCCGACGCGACCTCGCGCGCGGTCATCCAGAACGCCCTCTTCCCGGGTCCGAAGAAGCGCCTCAGCAAACTCATCATCCCCTGGTGCACCTACACCGATCCCGAGATCGCCCACGTCGGCCTTTACGCCCACCAGGCCGAGGAGAAGGGCATCGCGGTGGACACCTACGAGGTGGAGATGGCCGACGTCGACCGGGCCATAACCGACGGCGACACCGAAGGATTCCTCAAGGTTCATTGCAAAAAGGGGACGGACACGATCCTCGGCGCCACCATCGTCGCCCGCCGTGCCGGCGAGATGATCTCCGAGATCACCACGGCCATGGTGGCCGGGATGGGTCTCGGATCCTTCTCCGGGGTCATCCACCCCTACCCCACCCAGACCGAGGTCATCCGCAGAGCGGCGGACGCGTACAATCGCACCAGGCTCACGCCAACAACCGCGAAGATCCTGAAGAAGTGGTTTTCTTGGACACGGTGAAACACCAATTCTCAATTCTTAATTCTTAATTTTGAATTTTCGCTCGCCCTCCCGGAAAACCGGGGACGGCCGAGCGGAATTAAGAATTGAGAATTACGAATTGAGAATTGATCAGAATCCTTCGAGCACGGCGGTCACCAACGCGCTCGAGAACTCCTTCGAGAGCACATCCATGGCCAGATTCTGGCGATCGAAGTAGTCCACCGCCCTCGGGTCGACGCCGTATGAGGTACGACGTGAGAATGCACTGTCCTCCCACAGGACCTCGGCCTCGTCACCGCGCACGTCCTTGAGCTGCACCATCGCCTGCAGGCTCATCTGGTATTCGTTGGCACGTCCCTGCTCGTCGTATGAAACCGGAATGACCGCGAGCCGCTGGATCACACCCGACAGAACGACGTCGGCCTGCTCGGCGGAGTCCACCAGCCGCAGGCGGCGGCGGCGCACCCACTCCAGGGTCATTGCCTCCATCAACCGCTGGTCCATATCCACCCACTTGGTCTGGTTCTTGAAGTTCTCGACATAGAGCGTTTCGATGTCCTCGGGCAGAAACGAGGTCGTGCCCACCAGGTGGTAGCCGCAGGCAGACAGCTCGATGAGGAGAAGCAGTAGGACGGTGACACGGAGCGCATTTTTCACGTCTGAACCGTAGCATAGGTGCCGTGCCGGTCTGAATTAGGAATTAGGAATTAGGAATGCCGCCCATCCACCCTCGCAGGATTTCGAATTTCGAATTTCGAATTTTCCACCCAACCTCCCCGAAGATTGCACCCTCTACCTGGAATCCACAGTAGGCGCGCCGCAGGCGCGTTCGTTGGAGGTGCCTGGCATCCCGACATGATGTTGTCCTCAAACCGCCGGCGCCAGCGGAGTGAGCTCAGGCCTCATCCGAAGGAGGAGG
>CAYPBC010000018.1:0-14205 GCA_964408845.1 uncultured Thermoanaerobaculia bacterium | reverse complement strand
GGCGGGCATGGCTGGTCGTAGAGTCGTTGGACGGGGTCAACCTTGCTGAATACGACCTCGGAGTGGGTGTCGATGCGACGCTCGGCGGCGAGGCGCTGCCGGGCGAGCTCATGGTGGTCCGTATCGTCGATCCGGCGGTCCCGTCAGAGGGCCGGCGCGCCGACCTCATCAATATCGAGACCGGGCGCTGGCGTCCGGTGGCCACGGGAGTCGAAAGAGTCAGGGCCGGGTTCCGGTGGAAGTCGGGCGCGATCGGAACGAGCTTCTGGTATGTCAACCAACCCGCGGCCAACCGTCTCCTCACCGACCGGACAGGCGCCCTCGTGCGCTGGGACCCCGACACCGGTGAGTTGATCCACATCATCGGTGGTCGTGATTAGTGGAGACGGGAACATTCGGCAGTGGAACTGCGTAATCAAGGGTGGAGGAGAAGATGTGGACTTTCATCCTGTGGTTGATCCTGCTGGTGATCGCCTGGCCCCTGGCGCTGCTGGCGTTGGTGCTCTATCCGATCGTGTGGCTGCTGCTGCTACCCTTCCGCCTTATCGGTATCACCGTCGATGCGATATTCAAGTTCTTGCACTCGATCCTAATGCTGCCGTCGAGAGTGCTGCGGGGTCCGGCGCGCGCTTGATATATTTTTAGCCTTCGAGAATGAAGACGGCGAGCTCGCGCAGCTGGTCGTCGTCGGTGTGGGCGAATGCGGGCATGGCGATCGGGTACTGCTCACCCATGTAGGAGAGACGGGGGTTGGCCTCGACAAAGGTCTTCGGGTCTCTCAGATACTGCATCAGCCCCTCTTCGTCCCAGTGATCCTCGAGCATGACGAGCGGCGGCCCGGAGCGCTTTCCCTCGCGCGCGTCGCCGTGGCACTTGGCGCATCCGAGGTCGATGTAGGAAGCTTCCGGAGTGCCGGGCTCGGGTGCCTCTGCCCCACATGCGGCGAGCAAGAGAATGGCCGGGACGGCAACGGCGAAGGACGCATAGACGATTCGGGTTGCTCTCATGGTCCCTCCTTCAATCTCCAACCAGGTGATCGACCTTGGCCGAGCAGATGAAATCGTTGTCGGAGATGCCGCCGATGGAGTGGGTGTTGTAGCGCAGGGTGCAGGAGTCGTAACCCACAATCATCTCCGGATGGTGGTCCTCGCGGTGCGAGATCCACGCCACCGCGTTGACGAAGGCCATGGTCTGGTAGTGATCCTCGAACTGAAAGGTCTTCGTCAACTCACCATCGGCGATCTCCCAACCCTCGGCGTGGCTCAGCTTGTGCTCGAGGTCGTGGCCGGATAGCGGTGGGGTGCCGGTCGGCAGCGGCCGGCACGTCATCATGAGCAGTTCGTTGTCACACATAGCAAATCCTCCGGCGTGATTTTATCCGATTCCGAACGATGACGGAGCTTGATATCGGTAAAAATTTAGGTTAGCCTAAAAAACCTATGAAAAAAGAGATTGCTTCTCATCACGAAGAGAGGGACCGGTTGGTTCTTTCAGAGGCCCAGGAAGATTATCTCAAACAGATTTTCATCCTCGGTAAAGGTCGGCAGAAGGTCGGTACCCAGACTCTTGCCCATCGACTCGAAGTGCGACCGGCATCTGTCACCGAGATGGTGGGCCGGCTCGCCCAGCTCGGTCTGGTGGAGCACACCCGGTACCGGGGCGTCAGCCTGACGGAATCCGGGCGGCGGGTGGCGTTGGAGATGCTTCGTCATCACCGGCTTCTCGAGACCTTCCTCGTGGAGGTCCTGGGTTACGGCTGGGACCAGGTCCACGAGGAGGCGGAGCGGCTCGAGCACGTGATTTCGGAGCGCTTCGAGGCCCGGATTGCCGAGGCCATGGGGCATCCGACCCACGACCCGCACGGCGATCCCATTCCAACGGAGGACCTGAGCATGCCCCCGGAGGCCGCGCCGATGTCCTTGGCCGAGTTTCCGGCCGGAGAAATCGGCACCCTGGCGCGGGTGGGCGCCCAGGATCGGGACAATCTTGATCTGCTGAGCCGTCTCGGGCTCGCGCCGGGCAGCTCGATAGAGGTGATCGCGGCCGAGGGAACTGCGCTCAGGGTGCGGGTGGGGGGCGAAAGCTTTCTCCTGCCCGGATTCCTGGCCGAGAGACTGTGGATGGAAGGTGAGTAAATGAGACCCAGGAGAATCGTGATTCTCGCAGCAGTGGCGGCCGTGACGGCTTGCGGCGGTCATGTCACGACGCCTGAGGAGAGCGGCAGGCTTCGGGTTGTCGCGACGACGACCATCGTCGGTGATTTGGTGCGCACGATCGGAGGGCCCGAGGTGCAGCTCGAGGTGCTCATGGGCCCGGGAGTCGATCCGCATCTGTACAAGGCCTCGGCCGGTGACGTGCGCCGGATGAGCTCGGCGGAAGCGATCTTTTTCAACGGCCTCCACCTCGAGGGGAAAATGACCGAGGTGCTTGAACGTATGGGCGAACGTGGGGTGACGACGGTGGCGGTGGGCGAATGCCTGCCTGCCGACGAGCTGATCACGTCGGCGGCCTTTTCCGGGTTGCACGATCCCCACGTCTGGTTCGACGTCGGTCTGTGGGCTCGAGCAACGCGCTGCGTGGGCGACGCGCTGGCCGAGCTTGCCCCCGCCCACGCCGAGGTCTTTCGAGATCGGGCGCAGGCCTATTCCGACGAGCTGATGGAGTTTGACGACTGGGTGCTCGACCGTGTGGGAGACCTCGAGCCCGAGCAGCAGGTGTTGGTGACCGCCCATGACGCCTTCTCGTACTTCGGTCGCGCCTACGGTTTCGAGGTCTACGGCCTGCTCGGAGTCAGCACCGCCTCGGAGGCGGGAACCTCCGACGTCAAGGAGTTGGCGCACTTCGTCGTCGAGCGGCGCGTCTCGGCGATCTTTGTCGAAACATCGGTGCCGCCGCGGTACGTGCAGGCGCTCAAGGAGGCGGTGGAGGCACAGGGATTCGCGGTCGAGATCGGCGGCACCCTTTACTCCGACTCCCTCGGAGACTCCGAAACCCCGGCCGGGACCTATACCGGAACCGTGCGCGCCAACGTGGAGACGATAGTGACCGCGCTGGCAGGCGAACGATGACGGGAGGGTGAAAATGCAGGATGCGGGAAAGGAGTGGGCGCTCGAGGTCGAGGATCTGACCGTCGCCTACGCCGACCAGCCGGTGCTGTGGGATGTTGATCTCCAGGTTCCGTCGGGGGTGAAGATGGCGATCATCGGCCCCAACGGCGCCGGCAAGAGCACCCTGGTCAAGGCGGCCATGGGTCTGGTGCGGCCGGTCGCCGGCGAGGTGCGCATTTTCGGTCAACCTCGGGCGACCGCGCAGGGACAAATCGCCTACGTCCCTCAGCGAGCCACCCTGTCCTGGGATTTCCCAACCGACGTTCTCGATGTGGTCACCATGGGCACCTACGGACGTCTGGGTTGGTTTCACCGGAGCGGCGCCGTCCAGCGGCAGCAGGCGGAGGAAGCCCTTGAGCAGGTCGGGATGACGGCGTTTCTGAGACGGCCGATTGCCGAGCTTTCGGGAGGACAACAACAGCGGGTCCTGCTCGCCCGCGCCCTGGTCCAGGATGCGCCGATCAACATCCTCGATGAGCCGTTTCAGGGTGTGGATGCACCAACCGAACGGGCCATCATCGGTGTTCTCAACGGTCTTGCAGCGGAGGGAAAGACGATTATCGTCGTCCACCACGATCTCCAGACCGTACCCGAATACTTCGACTCGGTACTGCTCCTCAACGTGCGGGCGATCGATGCCGGTCCGGTGAGCGATGTCTTCACTGACGAGAATCTGCGTCTGACCTTCGGCGGACGGGTCGGGGTGCTGGAGACCCGGGAAACCGACCTCTGATGGACTTTTTCGGCGACTACACCCTGCGCCTTGTCGCCCTCGGTTCCGCGGTGCTTGGAGCGACCAGCGGCGCCCTCGGGTCCTTTGCCTATTTGCGCCGCCAGAGCTTGCTCGGCGATGCGGTCAGTCACGCCGCCCTGCCGGGGATCGCCCTCGCCTTCCTGCTCACCGGTTCCAAGGCGCCGCTGGTGTTGATGGTCGGCGCCGGGCTGGCGGGGTGGATCGGCACGTTGGTGGTGCGGGTGGTGGTGGGGCGTTCGAGGGTTCCCTATGACAGCGCGCTGGGGATTGTCCTTTCGGTTTTCTTCGGTGTCGGGCTGGTCCTCCTCACCTTCATCCAGAAGCAGCCGAACGCCGCCCAGGCCGGCCTCGATTCTTTTCTCTTTGGGCAGGCGGCGTCGCTGCTCCGTCAGGACGTGGTGACGATGACCGTGCTCGCCGCGGCGGCGTTGTTGATCCTCGCCTTGTTGTGGAAAGAGTTCAAGCTCCTGAGCTTCGACCCTGAGTTTGCCTCCAGCCTCGGTCTTCCGATCAGACGTCTCGATGGTCTCCTGACCCTCCTGTTGGTGGTGGCCATCGTCATCGGTCTGCAGACCGTCGGTGTGGTCCTGATGAGCGCGATGATCGTGGCCCCCGCTGCGGCCGCCCGCCAGTGGAGCCGGCGGCTTCTGCCGATGGTTTTGCTCGCCGCGGCGATCGGCGTTTTTTCCGGCGTTGCCGGGTCGGTGATGTCCTCGATCGTTCCGCGTCTTCCAACCGGTCCGACCATCGTGCTCGTGCTCAGCGTGGTTGTCGTGGGCTCGCTGATGGTGGCCCCCCGGCGGGGATTGGTGTGGCGTTTTCTGCGTCTCGGGCGTTTGCTCCGCGCGCCTGATCTCGATCCGGTGCTGATGCACCTCTACGCCCTGTCTCTGCAGCACGCGGGCGACCCGGAGCACGGACACAACATCGCGGTCCTGCGCACAATGAGCCCGAGCGGGGCCGACGTCGGTGTGGCCCTCGAGGGTCTCGCGGACCGCGGCCTCGCCCAACGAATGGGCGACGGCCTGTGGGCGCTGACCCCGATCGGTCGGCGAGAGGCGGAACGGGTCCTCGAACGCGAGGCGAAATCATGAGCCCGGAGCTGGAGATTGTCCTCATCGCGGTCGTGACCGCAGTGGCGGCGGCCCTGCCCGGCACGTACTTGGTGCTGCGGCGAACGGCATTGGTTTCGGATGCGATCTCGCACGCGATTCTGCCCGGCATCGTGGTCGCGTTTTTTTTCACCCACGATCTGAACTCGCCCTTGTTGCTGCTCGCCGCGGCGGCGACCGGTGTGCTGACCGTGGTCCTCATCGAAGCGCTGATCCGCACGCGACTGGTTCCGGAGGACGCCTCCATCGGTCTCGTCTTCCCGGCCCTCTTCTCGATTGGCGTGATTCTCATATCGCGTTACGCGGGTGGCGTCCACCTGGACACCGACTCGGTGCTTCTCGGCGAGCTCGCTTTTGCGCCGTTCGACCGGCTGATCCTGGGTGGCGTCGACGTCGGCCCACGCGCCCTGTGGACCATGGGGGCGATTCTGATCCTCAACCTGGTGGTGATCTCACTGGCGTGGAAAGAGCTCAAGCTCGCGACGGTCGACGCGGGCCTCGCCGCCCTCCTTGGTTTCTCGCCAGCCCTGATCCACTACTCGCTGATGACCCTGGTATCGATCACCGCTGTCGGGGCCTTCGACGCCGTGGGTTCGATCCTGGTGGTGGCGCTGATGATCGCCCCTCCGGCGACCGCCTATTTGCTGGTCGACCGCTTCGCGCCGATGCTGTGGCTCGGGACCGTGGTGGCGGCGATCAGCGCTGTGCTCGGCTATGGCGTGGCCTTCCTCCTCGATGTCTCGATCGCGGGCTCGATGGCCGGCGCCAGTGGTCTGCTCTTTTCGCTCGCCTTCGCATTCGCCCCGAGACGCGGGCTGCTGGCCCAGGTGCGGAGGCGCGCTGCACAGCGTCTTGACCTCGGTGTTCGCATGCTCGTCGTCCACCTCCTCCACCACCAGGACACCGAAGAGGCCGAGGAGGAGTGCGGTCTGCCGAGGCTTCACCGTCACCTGAAGTGGAGCGTAGGGCGTACGCAACAGGTGGTTCGGGGGGCCGAGCAGCGGTCGCTCGTGGAGCGTTCAGGTGAGCTCCTGCGCGCTACCGCCGATGGCCGACGGCTGGCTGATGTCTCCCTTGTCGGCGAGCCGTCGACCATCGGTGGGTGAGCGCTGATCAGCTTTTGAATGTGCCGTTGGCGAACGACCGCGGTACAATGCACCTTTGGAGGGACCATGCAGGTCATCGAAGGACATCTCGACGCACAAGGTCTGAGATTCGCCCTAGTAGTGAGTCGTTTCAATGAGGCACTGACCTCACGCCTCGAGTCGGGGGCGGTGGACTGCTTGCTCAGACACGGCGCGGAGGAGGAGCAGATCACCATCGTGCGCGTCCCCGGTGCCTGGGAGATCCCGATGGTGGCTGCAAAGCTCGCCGGAGATGCGGGGTTTGACGCGGTGATCAGCGTCGGTGCGCTGGTCCGAGGGAGCACCGCACACTTCGATCTCCTGGCTGCGGAGGTCGCCAAGGGGGTTGCCCAGGCAGCGATAAGCTCGGGCGTTCCCATGACCTTCGGCGTGATCACCGCCGACACTCTCGAACAGGCGGTCGAACGAGCGGGGACCAAGATGGGAAACAAGGGATGGGAAGCGGCTCTGGCCGCCATCGAGATGGCGCGTCTGTCGGAGAAGCTCGACCGGAGGACATAGTGCGCCCTTCGAATTCCACGGTGAGAAGTGCGGGATAGGGCGGGCTAGTGGGCACACGTCGCCGCGCCCGAGAGCTCGCCCTGCAACTCTTGTATCAATACGAGCTGACCGATGCGTCGCCGGAGGCGATGCAGGTCGGCTTCGAGGAGTGGCGCAACGCATCAGATGGGGAGCGTGAGTTTGCCGACATTCTCCTCCGGGGCACCCTCGATCGGTTGCAGACGATTGACGAGGAGCTCGGTCAGCAGACCACGAACTGGCGCCTCGATCGTCTCGCGGCGGTCGATCGGAACATCCTTCGCCTCGCGATGTATGAGCTGATGCACGAGACCGACACTCCACACGCGGTCATCATTGACGAGGCGATTGAGATTGCCAAGAAATATGGCGCCAAGGACTCCGGACGCTTCGTCAACGGCGTTCTCGACGGGTTCGTCAAGCGGAAGGCTGAAACCGCATGAGAATTCTCATCGTTGTGTGGACCCTGATGATGGTTTCCCCGGTGCTTGCCGAGGAGGCCGACTATCTCCTGACAGCCGGTGATCTCCCCGTTGCATCGGCGAGCAACGGCTATGTCCAGGAAGTGAGAAAGACCGCTGCCGGTGGTGTCGCGGTCCACGTTGCGACCTCGTTGGCCCCTATCGGCGCAAACGAGACATACGGCGATATTGCGGCGGGATTGGGACCCGTCGTGCCGCCCGGTTTCGAGCTTCCGAGAAGGTTGCAGGAGGAGCTGCGTCCCGATCTGGAATCCTGGGAGGCCGCCACGTTGGTGCTCGAGTGGGCGGCGGACCACGTTGCGGTCGACACTGCCGACGTCGGTCCCCAGGATGCAGCATCGGTTCTCCAGCGGGGGCGGGGGCGATGCTCCGGTCTCGCTAACGCGGCCGTGGCGCTGCTGCGCGCGGCGGGGTTCGAGGCGCGAACCGTCAGCGGTTTGCTGGTTGGTGATCGCGGCGCGATCCCCCACCGCTGGTTGGAGTGCCGCCTTCCCGGGGCGGGTTGGGTCGCCACGGATCCGACCCTCGGTTTTTGGACCGTGACACCGCGCCATCTGACATACCAGGCGACCGTCGTGAACCTGCCGAAAATCCATGTGGTTGCTGCCGGGACCGACGGGCTCGAGCGCCTCCCCAGACACGACGGCAGGGTCGTTCGACCCAACAAGGGGGCGGATCTGGTGTGTAGACTCCCAAGCCAGTGGTGGGAGGACCCGCCGTTGGTCGTTCTTCGCGGCGGCGGTGGCGAGGTGCGGCGCACCCGCCTTGATCCGGAGGCCCGGTTCTCCGACCTTCTGCCTGGACGGTGGGTGCTCGAGGTCGAGGTCGGTGGTCTGGTTGTGGAACGGCGGGAGTTCATTCTCCGCTCGGGAGACGTGCACAGCTACACGGTGGAACCGCTCGACGACGGGCGGAGTCTATCGTGAAACGGATTCTCTCGGGGAGCCTCGAACACCTCGCACCAACAGCGTTGTTGCGGCTGGTCTCGGCGACGTCGCCAAGCGGTGTCCTCGAGCTCAACACCGCAGACGGCTCTCTTCGCCTCGAGGTCGATCGCGGGCGCGTGAAAATGCCGTTGAGCAGCGAACTGGCATCGGCAGGCCAGATTCTCGGGTGCCGCCGTGGCGAGTTCCGGTTTTCGCCACATGGGGTGCCGCCGCACGAGGGAGAGGTGTTGAGCCTGACGGCATTTGCCGAAGCCGCATGCGGCGCCGCCTCAAACCTCGAGGTGGACCGTTTGCTCAAGGAGGAGTTGCTCGAGATCTCACAGCCTTTGAGTCGCACCAAGATCCACGTCCTGCCGTCCGAACCTCCACGAAATCCTCTTGGTGATTTGCTCGCCGACCTCGAGGTCGAGACCCGCACCGGGCTGATCGTCGAACGTGTGGGGGTAGCGGTACAGGATCCGAAATGGTGGCGGGGATCGCTGGAACCGGAATGGAAACGGCGCGGATGGCAGGTTTGCCACTTTTCGGTTGCGGAAGATGTGGACCTCGATGCCATCGATATTTTGGTTGTGGACGATCGACAGGTCGGTTCCCGGGCCGGTCGGCAAAGTCTGTGGCTTCAGCTCATTCGCCGCGCGGCGGCGGCGGATCCTTCTCTGCCGGTAATCTGGGTGATGTCCCTCGATGATGTTGGATGGGTGCATCGGCTGATCGAGGCCGGGGTGTCCTTCCTGATGCCGGCGCCTCATGGAGATACGAGCGAGATCATGGCTCGATTTGGCGACGGGTTGTCGCTGGTGGTGGAGCGGCACCTCGAGACGCGACGAAGTGGGGGGCGGTCGGGGTTGCCGCCCGGCGTGACCGAGTTGGTTGGCGCGCTGCTTTCGGAAGACGACCCCGATCAGGGCATAACATCGCTTCTGCAGCTTGCAGCCGAGCAATTCGAGCGTGGCGCCGTATTGATGGCCGAGGAAAGGGTGGTCAGGTGCCGTGCCGGTTTTGGATATCCGCTCAACCGCGATCACACCAAGTTGCCACGCGAGGCCGGCCTGTTCGAGCACGTCATCCGTACGGGTGAGGCGGTCATGGTGGTCGACCCGGAAGCCGAAGAGGTCGTTGGCCTAGCCGAAGTGCTCGGTGTCGATGTACTTCCTGCCGCCGTAGGGGTGATTCCTCTCGGTCGCAGCGGCGGGGTCGCAGGCATTCTGGTGGCGGATCGACAGGGCCGCGAGTTGCCGGAGCTCGATGATCTCGTCCTGCTTGCGGGCCGTCTCGGCGGTGCTGCCGTGAGGTGACCGGTAGCCCGCACTTCCAAGAGCCTTGGGAGTTCCTTAGGTCGGTATTTTCACCGCGCAAGAAGTGTGAGTCAAACGTGCGTTTTCCCTTCACTTCTGTCTCGTTGATTGACACTCTGTGGTCGGGGGCTTAAGCTGCTCTCGGATTCTCATTGGCGATCGAACCGGTGTCGCTCGTTTCAACAACGGCAAACCCGTGATTACCATGACCGGGCCGGATTCTGAATCGCTCGAACGACACACTGCGGAGGGCGCATGGTGACGTTGACGATCGATACGGGCAGTGGCTCTGAGCTGACCTACGAGGTCGCCAAGGACACGGTCTCGATCGGGGCATCGACCGGCAATGACGTTGTCCTTCGCGCGCCCGGTGTAGCGCCGGTTCACGTCGTGATCCGGCGCATGGGCGACACATTCACATTTCTTGGCCAGCAGCGGCAGATCGTGCTCCTCAACGGCGAACGCCGGTCCCGTGGCGTGCTCAGGGTTGGTGACAGGATTCGAGTTGGCACGGCGACCCTGACCGTCGCGGAGGAACTTCTCGATGATGCTGATGGAGGAGTGGCCGAAGCCGGCGCCGAAGCGGCGGATGAGCCGTTGAGTGGCGCCGATTTTGAGAAAACGAACGAGGCAAAACCACGGTCTGAAGTCGTGGTTTACCACGAGCCGGAGCGGTTGGCCGAAGGACGGCGTCGATTGCTCGATGTGTTTGTTGCGGGTGTTCGTGAGGACCTTTTGCCGTCGCTTGAGGGTTTTTTTGACGGAGTATTTTCGGGACGGCGATCGTTGCTTGCCTGGCTCGATCAAAAGGGCCGATTGCAGCCAATCGCCTCCCGGTGGTCGGGAGCCACGCCGCAGCTTCCGGCGCGGTCCTTTGCCGAGCTCGATCGTGGGAACCGCATTGCTGTGGTACGCGGTGGGCCGCGTGAGATTCTGATCTACCCGGTTCCCGTGACTGGTGAAGGCAGGGTCTATCTCTTGTTGGAAACCGACAGCTCTGAATTCGAGAACGACCGCGTGATGCTAGCCGAGCTGGCGGGGATGCTCGCCGTTCAGTGGGAGAACGTCTCCAGCGGGAGCGCCCTCTTTGGACAGTGGGAATCGGAAGCGCGGGAAAATCTGGAGACCCGGCTGCCCGGGTCGTCCCAGGCTGTCAACGTCCTGCGCGACCAACTTCTGTCGGCCGCACGGTCCTCGTCACCGGTCCTGCTATATGGACGATCTGGATCCGGGCGGGCGTATCTCGCATCGCTGATCTCATCATTGTGTCCGACGGGCGCGCCTTGGATTCGCGTCGTTCAGGTGAGTGGCGGTGACGAGACCACTCTTGGAGTTGAACTCTTCGGGTCCGGAAACACGATGGGCGTGAGGGGTCTTGCCGAACGGGCCGGCGGTGGGGTGGTGGTAGTCCGCGATGTTCAGCGGATGAGCTCCGACCTGCAGCGCCAAACCGCGTCGGTGATCGAAGAGGACAGCGTTTCAGGATACGGTTCCAAGGTGCGGTGGATACTCACAGGGGACGAGGAGATCATTGGATCTGCGGCGGCGGGCGGGCTTGATGCCTCACTTTTCAACCAGCTGCAGAACCACCTCATTCGTGTTCCTTCGATCGAAGAACGCCGCGAGGATCTCCCATTGATCGTCGTGCGGATGCTCGATTGGGTCGGTGCGGAGCAGGGGAAGCAGATTCAAGGGATCGCGCTCGAGACTCTCGACTCGCTTCTCGTCCATCCGTTTGACGGTCAAATCGCCGAGCTTCTGGGCGAGCTGAGGCGGCTGGTGTCGGCGACGCCCGAGGGTGAAATGGTGCGTGGTTCGCTGCAGCGGTCGGGTTCAGACACCGGATTCTCAGCAGAGGATGGCGGTGAGGCTGTCGATACCGCCGTGGTTTTGAGCCAGGACGATCTCAAGGTTGTGATTCCAGCGGTCGAGCGGCTGCTGATTGACCGCGTGCTGCGCCGTTCGTTGGGCAACCAGAGCAAGGCTGCGCGTGAGCTCAACCTCTCCCGAGGCGCCTTGATCGCGAAAATCAAGGAGTACGGGATTCAGGATTATCGCGCCCTCCGCCGCAACAAACAGTAGCTTCTCCCCGGAGCACAGGTGCGGAGACGGGTGATCAGCCGCTCAGCCGTTCCAACGCGGCGCGGAGCTCCTCGGTGGTCGTGAATCGGTCCGCTGGGGCCTTCTCGAGGCATCGCAGGATGATCTGGGCCAGCATGGGGTCGAGATCCGATGTGAGTTCCAGCGGATTTGGAGGGGCGGTATTCAGGTGTGCATCGATGACGTTGCCGGTGTGAAACGGCGGCCGGCCGGTTGCGAGGTGGAAGGCGGTGGCGCCGAAGCTATAGATATCAGTTGCCGGGGTCGGCGCCTCGCCTCGAATCTGCTCGGGCGCCATGTAAAACGGGGTGCCGCAGATCGACGCACTGTTCCCGTCCCCGCTGTCGAGACGGGCCGCGATGCCGAAATCCAGGATCTTCACCTCGTCGGCCGGCGTAACAAGGACGTTGCCGGGTTTGAGATCACGGTGAATCACGTGTCGGCTGTGGGCGAAAGCGATGGCGTCGGCGATCCGAAGGAGCAGGGGGGCGAGACGGGAGCGAATTCTCACCGGGTCCTTTTTCACAAGTTCGTCCAGCGGTTCGCCGGGTACGAACTCCATGGCGATGAAGTACCCGTCGAATCCCTCCTCGAAGTCGTGGACGGTGACAATCCCTGGGTGGTTGAGCGTCGCCGCCGCCCTTGCCTCCTGGCCAAGCCGTTCAGCTTCTTTGGCGGAGGTGGTCCGCAGGACCTTGATGGCGACGTCACGTTCGAGCCGTGTATCGCGCGCCTTGTACACGACGCCCATACCGCCGCGCCCAAGCTCAGTGAGAATCTCGTAGCGCTGATGGGAGGCCAGATCGGATTTTACCGAGGCTCCGGCAGGCGCCGCCCCTGCGTCCCTCATGCCGACGTCACGGTCAGCCTCGATATCGGCGCGGAGTTGTTTCGCGGACGTGCAGGAGTAGTCGAAGGCGAGAATCCTCTCCAGCTGAGCAAGGGCTGGAGCCCGCTCGCCGGCCATGTAGAGCTCATGGGCAAGGGCAACTGCGGGTTCGAGGCGGCGGGGCTGGAGAGCGACCCCGATCACTGCCCGCTGCAGGCAGGCGATGGCCGCTTCACGAGACTGATTCTGCCGAGCCCATCTGGCCATGTCGAGGACCACGCGCGGTATGTCGGGTATGGGTCCCGGGTGATTCTGCAGAACTTCGCAGGCCTCGCCGAGAAGACCGTCGCGGTGCAGCTCGACGAGGGCGTCCTGCATGTAACCGAGCCGGGCCATGCAGTTGGCCGTGCCAATGGTGTTTCCGAGACTGCGGTAGAGCTGCAGGGCCCGTTCGTCCTCGCCGGCCCGTTCGGCACACCGGGCCGCGGCCTCGATATCGCCTGAGAACTCATAGATATCGCTTGCCTCACCCCACCGATTGAGACGCTCGAGGATGGGCGCAGCCAGGTGCCACAGCTGTGCGTTGACAGCCAGATCGGCTGCTTCGGCATCCTCATTCTGATGGACCAACTTTTCGACGGCTTCCTCCGATCGCCCTGATGCGCCGATCAGCTCGATCAGCTCCCGCCGCATTCCGAGATCGGAGAGGATCGGAATTAGTGCTTCCTCCTCGCGCACGATCTGCTCCCTCAGCTTTTCGGATTCCTCCTCATCGCCGGTGCCGTGCGCTTTGCGCTGGGACATTTGGTCCCGTAGCTTCTTGAGTTGATGGATGCGAAGTTGGGCGGCTTCCTGGTGGTGTCCGGCTGCTGATTCGGCGATGGCGGCGTCGTGGATGAGGCCGGCCTTACGGAAAATCTCGGCTGCCTGTTCGTGATCGCCTGCTGAGCGCCAGGCGTGCGCGGCGGCCTGCCAGTTGCCCTCGATCTCGTGAAGACGGGCCAGGGCGCGGTGGTCACCGGCCTGCTCAACAGCTCGTCGCGCCACCGGCAGCGCTGTGTGTGACGAGCTGAACTGACCTTGCTCCAGCGCGATCATCGTGGCACCTGCTGCCCGCTTGGGATCACCTGCCCGCATCCACGCTTCGACAGCTTCGTCGTAGCGTCCGCGACTGGACAACCACCTGGCGAGATCTCGTTCGCAGCGTTGTGCGGCCTCGATATCTCCGGCTCGCCTGAACAAACGGGCCGCCTCAGCCAGGTTGTGGCCGCCGCCACGTCTGAGCAGGTCGGCGGCCTCGCGGTCGCGGCCAAGTTCGAGTGCGGTTCTTGCCGCCTCAGTCCAGGCCTTTCCCTTGCGGTACAGCGTTAGGGCGCCCCTGAGATCGCCTTCTTGGGCCCGCAGCTGCGCAGCGCCCAGGTAATCGCCGTGGCCGATCAGTGTTCTTGCCAGGCGCTGCTGCGGGCTTGCGGTGAGCAGAAGCTGGACCAAACCCCACACAATCAGGCCGCCGGCTACGAAGTTCACGGCGACCATCACGGTGGGGTCCGACAGGATTGCAAATAACTGGCCGTCTCCAGCCTTCACGACCTGCAGGTTCTTTGCCAACCACGGCAGATTGAAGACCGTTGCCAGGGTGGCCCCGATGACGATGAATCCCACCGAGCGGCGAGTCTTTCCCGGTATGGCGGCGATCAACAGGAGCGGGAGAGCCGACGTCGGATCCATGGAAACTATTCTACGGTAGTCCTAGCCTGTTCCCATCCGGAAACTCCGGTGGGGACGGCGCAGTTCCCGATGCGAAAACGAGCGATTTTCGTGCAAGGTCCAGGAGATCAAGGATCTGTGCGGAGGCGTACGCCTGTACGCCGCACAAGGAAATCCGAAGATCGACGCCGAGATTGCCGAAAAGCGC
>CAYPBC010000017.1:4320-14761 GCA_964408845.1 uncultured Thermoanaerobaculia bacterium | reverse complement strand
GAAGCCGGGCTTCTGTGAGACTCGTCACATCGTTCTTGACGGAGTATGTGTCGGCTACGCGCAAGGCGGCCTTGTGACCGAGTGGATCGTTTGGGAAGCTGTCATAGACGAACGCGAAAAGATCTCGTGCCTTCTGGTATTGCTTCTCCGAGTACAGCTGCTCAGCCTGATCGAAGATGGCTTCCTTGTCGAGGTTCGCCAGCTCATCGAGGATTTGGTCCTGTTTCTTCCCGCCGCTGGAGCAGCCTCCGAGGACGACAAGAGCGACGACCAGCAAGAATCCACATCGACGCGCCAGGGTCATAGCGCTACTCCGGCGTCTGCCGCAGCACGGAGATCAGCAAGCGCACCCGCCCGGTCGTCAGTGCCGAAGACCGCCGATCCGGCGATTAGGGTCGTGGCGCCGGCCGCCACCAGGGCGGCGGCGTTTTCGGCGCAGACTCCGCCGTCGACTGCGATGTCCATCGTCTGCATTCCGGGCATCTGCCGCAGCCGCCGAATCTTGTCGAGGCTCTCGGGGATGAAATCCTGTCCGCCAAAGCCTGGGTTGACCGACATGACAAGTACAAAATCGATCCACGGCAAGCTGCCCTCTAGCAAACACAGCGAGGTGGCTGGATCGATGGCAACCCCGGCCTCAGCACCAGCGGCACGGATTCGACCGAGGGTTCGCTGGAGGTGATTGCAGGCTTCGATGTGGACCGCGATCCGCGCCACCTGTGCCGCCACGAGATCATCCAGGAGAACATCAGGATCGGTGACCATCAGATGCGCGTCAAGCGGAATGCTGCAGTGAGGGCTGAGTGACCTAACGACAGGCGGACCGAAGGTGAGGTTGGGTACGAAATGGGCATCCATGATGTCGAGGTGGAGGAGGTCGGCACCGGCCGATTGCACATCCGCAACCTCGTCGGCGAGGCACGAAAAATCAGCCGAGAGTAACGACGGTGCCAGTCGGATCTTCACCGGCTCACCCACACGGTGATGATTTCCGAAGGCGCAACCGGTGAGCCTGCCGGTGGGTACTGGCGAAGCACAACACCCGCGGGCAGCCCGGGGTATGCGACCTCGCGCGCCCGGCCGAGGCGCAGGCGGTTGATTTTGCAGAGATGCTCGACCTGTGCCAGGGGACGTGTGACCAATGACGGCATGACCCACTGTTGGCGGCGGGGGGCACTGTTGACCAAAAGGTCGACCGCAACCATCGGAGCGACGTTTTCGCCGACCGGCGGGCCGGTGGCAATCACCCGATCGGCAGCGCCCTGCCCCTCGACGCGGGCTCGAAGTCCGGGGGTCAGCCCGGCCTGTTCGATCTCGCGCTGTGCCGTCTTGAGCGAGGTCTCGCGGACGTCGGGGATGGTCACGGTTTCCCCACCGAGACTCATGCGGACAGTTACCGTGGCCCCGGCCTTGACATGAAATCCGGGAGGCGGTTCCTGGGCGGCGATACGTCCCGGCTTTGTCGACGTCGAAAACACCCCGGGTTCCTCTACCACTATCTCCAAACCGAGATCGTGCACGTGCCGATTCGCCTCCTCGAGAGTCTCTTTGCCGAGGTTCGGCACCGCGAGCGTTCCCCTGTGGACGGTGTGGACAAGGGCGAACCAGAACACCACACCGGCACAGGTGAAAAAAACGAAGGCTGCGAGCAGACGACGTGCCATTGCCGCAGACCTTAGCATGTCGATCAGCCGCGGGAGAAGAACTGGCGCACCGGCTCGGGTAGGCGGACGACGATGTCATTGAACGTCACGATCAACATCAGCAGAATCAGCAGGTAGAAACCGACCTCGAGAATTCGCTCCTTGACCTTGAGAGGGAGATCGCGCCGAGTCACGGACTCGAAAGCGAGGATCGCGAGGTGGCCGCCATCGAGGATGGGTATAGGTAGCAGGTTGAATATTCCGAGCTGCAGCGAGATGACGCCCATGAACATGATGAGGGTCTGGATTCCGCTGCGTGCAGCATCGCCGGAAATCTGGGCGATACCCACGGGCCCCGACATTTGACGGATCGACGTCTTGCCGGTCAGCAGCCGCCCAATCACCCGGAAGGTCTGGAGTGTCATTCGCTGGCACTCGATGGTGGCCGAGCGAACGGCCGGCACGGGGGAGAGCTTTTGAATCGTCGTTGGAATGACCGGACCGACCCCAATCTTCCCCTTGCCGCCCTCATCCCTGGTCACCAGCGTGAAGAGCCGTGGCTCGCCGTCGCGCAGTACCTCGATCGTGATCTCGGTGTTGGGAATCGGTTCGATGAGGCGTGGGAGGTCATAGTATTGTCCGACCTCGTGGCCGTTGACGCTGAGGATGCGATCGTCGGCGCGGATACCCGCACCCTGGGCGGGGCCCCCCGGGACCGGTCTGATGACCGGTTCAATTCGTGGTTCAATCCCCGACACCCCGAAACCGTAGACGCTGTCCTTTTCGAGAGTAATGGGCATCTCGCTGGTCGTTCCGTTTCTTTCGACACTCAGCGTCAGCGGGCCCTTACCGGCGGTGAGAAGCGCGACCTCGAGATCCCTCCATGTCGCCGCCGGTTTGCCGGCGACGGCGTGCACCGTATCGCCGACCTGGATTCCGGCGATTTCCGCCGCCGAACTCGGTTCGATCCACCCGACCACGGGTGGCTCGCCGAGGTAGGTAGGGGTCTCGACTCCCATCATGAATGCGAGGGCTACGAACCCCACCGCGGCGATGATATTGGTGATCGGCCCAGCGAGCAGGATGAGCGCCCGTTTCCAGCGTGGAAGAAGCTCGGCCGAAACCTCGCTGTCACCGATGATGTCCGACTCGTCGGGTCCGAGGCCGGGGATGCGGACATAGCCGCCGAGGGGGATGAGCGATATCCGATAGTCGGTGCCGCCCCGTTCAAGACCCCAGAGCCGTTTCCCGAAACCGACCGAGAAAACCTCAACCGGCGCTCCGAGCAGGCGAGCCATCCCGAAATGGCCCGCCTCGTGGATCGTGATCAACACTCCGATGACAAATATGAAGGCAACAAGCGTCAGCATCTATTCTCCGAACCAACCTCGGTGAGGACGTATTTCAATTTCATGGCGAAATGGGCGGATCGGTTCGCAAATTTCATCGGATCTCGGTGCGAAGACTGCGAATATTTCCATCAGACCGACCCGATGACCGCCAGGTACCCGAGAAACAAGGGCGCCGCGTAAAAAAGGCTGTCGGTGCGATCGAGGAAACCGCCGTGGCCGGGAAGGAGCGTCGAGGAATCCTTGACCCCGCTGTCTCTCTTGAACTGTGATTCCACCAAATCACCCAAAGGCGCGGCCACCGCGAGGATCGTCGCCAATCCCGCGACGTGAATCGGGCTCAGGCCGAGGTCGAGGATAGTTGCCGCAAGAGCCGCCGCCGCGTATGTCGTGACGACTCCGCCGGCGAGACCCTCGAGCGTTTTGTTGGGACTTATGCTCGGTGACATGGGGTGGCGGCCAAACGTGCGTCCCACATAATAGGCACCGGAGTCTCCGACCCAGATGCAGGCGAGAAAGAAGAGCACCAACCGAATCCCCTGCGGTTCGGCAGGCCACAGGCGCAACCAGCCGAGACAGGCCGCGGTGGCGCCAAGATATAGCGCGGCAAAGCTCTCCGCGGCAACAGCACCGAGACTTCCAGCAGGAGAAGAACGATGCGCGAGCCGGGCCGCCGCCAGAATGAGGAGGGTGGCGATCGACGAAACGGCAAGTCCCGCCACGCCCCACCTCCAGGAGGCCGCCAGCACTGCGCCCGTCAAAACCAGCGGCAGCCAGCGAGAGGCATCGAGTCCGGCGCTGCGCGCCATTTTCAGAAACTCGTCAGAAGCAAGGACTGCGACCGCTCCGAGAATCACGAGGAACGCCCACGGAGGTGCCCAGATGATGGTAGCGGCCAGGATCGGGATCGCTACCAGTGCGACCAACACTCTCTTAGCATGCATTTCTTGCCGCCGCTTCGCCGTCACTCGGCCTGTGTCTTGCCCGCCGGGGTGAAAACACCGCCGCTCGGGGCGAGACCACCGAACCGACGATCCCGGCGTTGGAACTCGAGAACAGCCTGCAGGAGGTCGATGGTAGTGAAATCCGGCCACAGTACCGGACAGAAGTAAATCTCGGCATAGGCCACCTGCCACAGGAGGAAGTTGGAAATCCGCTGCTCGCCGGACGTCCGAATGAGAAGATCCGGATCGGGCTCTCCGCCGGTGGTCAAATGGCTGGAAACCCAATCTTCGTCAATCGTCTTCGCGGCGAGCGCTCCCGTCGCCGCCTCTTGGACGGCGCCGCGCACGAGGTCCGTGAGCTCCTGCCGGCCGGAGTAATTGAGGGCGATTTGAACAAGGGTGCCGGTGCACTCTGCTGTACCTTCGACAGCGCGCTGGAGCTCTCGTTGCACCGAAGGCTCGAGCTGGTCGATACGCCCGATGGGCCGGAAGCGGAGGTTGTTGGCGCGCAGGTTTTCAAGCTCGCGGTTGATGTACTCCTTGAGCAAGGCCATGAGGGTGGACACCTCATACCTCGGCCGCTTCCAATTTTCAGTGGAAAAGGCATATAGCGTCATGATGTCGATACCGAGACGGGCAGCCGTCTCGACGGTCTCGCGGACCGAACGAATACCGGCACGATGACCCTCGACGCGCGGGAGGTTGCGAGCCATCGCCCATCGTCCGTTGCCGTCCATGATGATGGCGATGTGACGTGGTAGCCGTTCCGGGTCGATGAGCTCTACGATCTCGCGTTCGCGGGTGCCGGGCTTGGCGATCTCATCAAGAGGTTGCATCACCTTAACACCTGGATTGGGAAGTCTACCACAGCGGGGAGCGGCGATAATAGACGCGCTCGAGGGTGAGACCCGAAGCTGGGGCGGTCTGGATCGGAGCGCCCGGCTGGGGATCCTCGATCAAGGTGCGGAGGTCCTCCATCGCCCGCCTTCCGCGACCGATCTCGAGCAGGACGCCGACCATTCGCCTCACCTGATAGCGTAGAAATCCACTGCCGACAAAATCGAGATCGATTCCCTGGCGGCGTGGGTGTAGTCGTACGCCGAAAATGTCTCGAACGGTGGACTCGCGTTCGGGGTCAGGAACGGTGAATGAGGCCCAATCGTTTCTTCCAATCAGGAGCTGGGCGGCTGCGGCGAGCTGGGCGTGCTTCTCGACCTTTCTCACCCGGGCCGAACGGAGTCCGGTCCACGGCAATTGCGTCGCACCCCATCTTGCCCGGTAGGTGTAGAGCTTGCCGCGGGCGCTCTTGCAGGCGTGGAAGCCAGAGCTCGCCATGCGCGCGGAACGAACCTGTATTGCCGGGTCGAGGATCGAATTCAGACCGCGGACGAGGCTCTCGGGGGGGATTATCGCTGGAAGATCCACATGCGCCACCTGTGCGGCAGCGTGGACCCCGGTGTCGGTACGCCCGGCGCCGACAACAGTGGCGGGGTTACCAATCAGCTTTCTGAAGGCTCGTTCCAGCTCGCCCTGCACGGTGCGCTGGGCCGACTGCCGCTGCCAGCCATGGAATTTCGTGCCGAGATAGGCCACGACGAGCTTAACCCTCATTTCTCACCAGCTTTCGTGACGAGGGCGGCGCGGTGCGGCGCCGGACGCAGCAGGGAGCTGGTGAGAAATGAGGGTTCGTCTGATGCGCCATGGCGGCCATCCTCGCACGGGCCATGCGGAAACCGCAATCGACATCTCATTGCGTCCCCGCCGATGAATCCACCGGTAGCGGTACAATGATTGAAAATGCTTGGGTTGGTCTTCGAGGATGGTGGTGTCACTCACCGGGTTCCGGTGCGAGATGGGCTGACCCTCGGCCGGTCGAGCGACAACGATGTCGTTCTCCGGGACTTCTCGGTTTCCCGGCGTCACGCCAGGGTCGAGGGTGCAGAAGGGGCCTTCCGAATCATTGATCTCGGGTCGACCAACGGGGTCAGGATCAATGAGAGTTTCGTGGAATCAGGGAACATCAGCGCCGGTGACCTTCTCGGGATCGGCAGCTTCGAGCTCACGGTAGAGAGCTCAGACACCGAGGCATTGGGGCTGTCGTCGGCGACCTATTTGCGACCGCTATCAGAGTTCAATCAGGACTACGGTCTCGAAGGACAGCCCCAGGAGATCTCCAAAGAAATCGGCCCCCGCGAGCGCGTTTTCGAGATCCTCGCCCAGGTGGCCAAGGTTCTGATCCAGGTCGAGGAGCTCGAACCGGTGCTGGAGAAGGTGATGGACCTGGTCTTCGACCACCTTCTTGTGGATCGTGGGTTCATCGTTCTTTTCGATGCCGATGGAAACCCTCAGCTCGAGTTGAATCGAGCGCGGGATACCCAGGAAGGCAGTGGGGCCGAGGTTCCTATCTCACGGACCATCCTCGACATGGTGTCCCAGCAGCAGGTCGCCATTCTCACCCACGATGCCCAGGCCGATCAGCGATTCGAGGCAGGTCGCAGTGTCCGCATCCACCAGATCCGCTCGGCGATGTGCGCGCCTCTGTGGCACCGCGAGCGGGTAATTGGCGTGATTTACGTCGACTCGCCGCTGCACGTGGGCTCCTTCTCCGCCGCCGACCTCGATCTTCTGACCGCGCTCTCCAATTACGCTGCGGTGGCCATCGAGCGGGCACGTCTGAACGAGCGAATCCGCCGCGAACGCGCGGCCCGCGACCGGCTCGAACGCTACCACTCACCGGCCGTCATCGAGGCCGTGCTTTCGGAGGAGGGCGCCGATCGCGCCTCGGTTACCTTGAGGGAGACATCGATTCTCTTTGCCGACATCGTCGGCTTCACAGCCCGTTGCGAAAGTCTGCCGCCGGAGGAGGTGGCGGCGTTTCTCAACCAGTTCTTCTCGCTCGCGGCCGACGTCATTTTCAAGTACGGGGGCACCCTCGACAAGTTCATCGGAGATGCCGTCATGGCCTTCTTCGGCGCTCCCCTGCCGCAGGAAGATCACGCCGAGCGTGCGGTGCGTTCCGCGATCGATCTGATGGGTGCCCTCGAGAAATGGAACTCCGAGCGCGAGGCCGAGGGCCTTGATCGGATTGACGTCCGTATCGCGGTCAACTCGGGGCCGGTGGTCGTCGGCGACATCGGGTCGGCGAGCCGCGTCGACTACACGGTGCTCGGCAACACTGTCAACGTGACCGCACGCCTCGAAGAGCACGTCGCCACGCCCGGCTCGATCGTCCTCGGTGACACCACCCAGGCGGCGGTAGCGGATCTCTTCCCGACAGAACCCCTCGGTGCTGTACAGCTCAAGGGGCTGACTCGGGAGATCAACATCTTTCGCGTTGTCCTGGAGGAGATTGCCGACGCGGAGTCGGCTGAGTGATGATCCTCGACGATTTCGTTTTGGTGACATCCAACCTTGGTAAGCTCCGCGAAGCGGAGGCGGTCCTCGGCTGCAAGATCGATCATCGCGCGCTCGATCTGGCCGAGGTTCAGTCCCTCGATCTCATCGAGGTCGTCCGTGACAAGGCGGCGAGAGCTTGGCGGCAGTTGGGACGGCCGGTTCTGGTCGAGGACACGGCTCTCGAACTCGACGGGCTTGGAGGTTTTCCCGGACCGCTGGTGCGGTGGTTGCTGGCGAGCGTCGGTGCGGCCGGCATCTGCCGGATCGCCCAGTGCTTTGCCGATCCCGGGGCCACCGCTCGCTGTCTCGTGTTTGCGACCGACGGCGGCACCGAGGTTTTCGGCGAGGGAGTCGCTCGCGGTACGATTGCGACCGAGCCTCGCGGGGAGAGCGGATTCGGCTGGGACACAGCCTTCATCCCGGACGACGGTGATGGCCGCACATTTGGTGAGATGACCGATGACGAGAAGAACCTCATCTCCCACCGCCGTAAAGCCTTCCTCGCCCTCCGCAACTCCATCGATAACGTTCAACGTTATAACGTTTAACGTTTCAACGTTTCTGGTCTTCGGCAATCGTCGACGTGTTAATCTTCGCGCCGTGCGACGGGAGCTCTTGAACAAACGATCCGATGAGATCCAGGGGATGTTCGGACGCATTGCCCACCGGTACGATCTTCTCAACCGGTTGCTGTCACTGGGCCGCGATGTGAGCTGGCGGCGGGTGGTGGCGCAACGGGTGGCGGCCGCTCGGCCCGATCTGGTGCTCGACGTGTGCACCGGAACCGGTGATCTGGCGCTTGCGATCGGGGATGGGTTGGTCGTGGGGACCGATTTCTGCATGCCGATGCTCGACCTGGCGAAGAGGAAGATCGCCGACCGCAAGCGCCGGCTCCCGCTGTGTGCGGCCGACGCGCTGCGGCTACCGGTGGCGGACGCGTCGGTCGATGTCGTCACGGTGGCCTTCGGCGTTCGGAACTTCTCCGACCTCGGAGCCGGGCTGGCAGAGTTGGTACGGGCGCTCCGTCCGGGAGGGGTTCTCCTGGTGCTCGAGTTTTCGAACCCGAGTGGGCCCGTCGCGCCGATTCTCGGGTGGTGGGCGCGGAATGTCCCGCCGCGAATCGGGCGTGTAGTGTCCGGTGATTCTGAAGCCTACTCCTATCTGCCGGCGTCCGTGAGCACATTCGCCGATCGCGCCGAAATGCGTCGGAGCCTCACCGCCGCTGGTCTCGATCAGGTGCGCGCTCTGGCTTTGACCGGAGGCGTCGTCACGCTGTATGAGGGCGTTCGAACGTAGCCCGGGGGGTGTTGATGGAATTCGCGGAAAAGAAGCTCGACGGATCTCGGATCGCGGTGGAAATCCGCGACGAGGTTGCTGCGGAGGTGGCAACCCTCTCGCGGCGGGGGGTGATCCCACGCCTCGATGCGGTTCTCGTGGGAGAGGATCCGGCCTCCAAGGTATACGTCGGTTCGAAGGCGAAGACCCTCGCCGCACTGGGGATGATCTCCAAGACCCACCGTTTTGCCCAGGACGTGCAACAGGCCGAGCTCGAGAGCTTGATCGATCGCCTCAACGATGATTCGGAGGTCGACGGCATCCTCGTCCAACTGCCGCTGCCGGACGCCATCGACTCCGCGGCCATCCTGCGGCGCGTTGATCCGACGAAAGATGTCGATGGCTTCCATCCGGAGAACATAGGCTTGCTCCAACAGGGACGTCCGCGGATGGCGCCCTGCACCCCGGCGGGGATCATGGAAATGTTCCGTCGCGAGGACATCGCGATCGAGGGCCGGCGGGCGGTGGTTGTGGGCCGTTCCGACATTGTTGGCAAACCGATGGCGATGCTTCTCCTGCACGCACACGCAACGGTCACCATCTGCCACTCCCGGACTCGTGATCTCGCCGACGTCACCAGAGAGGCCGAGATACTGATTGCGGCGGTGGGCGTACGCTCGCTGATCGGTCCGGAGCATGTGGCCGACGGCGCGGTGGTGATTGATGTGGGCATGCACAGGGTGACGGATCTCGAGACGGTGGAGCAGCTGTGGCCGGGGAATCAGAGAAAGCTCGGGGCCTTCGAAAAGCGCGGGGCGGTGCTCACCGGCGATGTGGACTACACGAGGGTGGCGCCAAAAGCAGGTCGGATCACTCCGGTACCGGGCGGCGTCGGGCCGCTGACAATCGCGATGTTGACGGCCAATACGGTCAAGGCGGCGAAGCTGCGACGGGGGCTCTGAGATTGAATTCGGAATTCGGAATGCCCACCCCTTCCCCCATGATGGCAGCGGGTGGGCGTGGGGTGATTCCTCACTCCTCTTCGTCCCTTTGCCCCTCAGTGGATTGGTCGGCGCAAAGCTGGCAAACCTTCTTCCAAGTGCGGTCAATCTCCCGACCGAGATCCTCGAGATCGCCGCGGTTGTCGACCACCACGTCGGCGACCTCCTTCTTCTCGTCAAGCGGTAGCTGCGCGTCGATCAGGCCGCTCGCTCTCTCGGCAGGCAGGCCTCGGGCAATGGCACGATCGAGCTGTTGGTCTTGCCGACACCACACGACCATGAGCACGTCATAGTCCCGATAGGAGCCCGTCTCCACCAGCAGAGCGGCCTCCACCACAGCAACCGGCTCGTCGTGGAGGGATTCGAGCCACTCGGCGACCAGGTGACGCACCAGGGGGTGGATGGCGGCCTCGAGCCGCAGGCGGGTTCGACCATCACCGAGCACCCGCGCCGCTAGGGCCTCCCGGTCGACGTTGCCCGTCGCATCGAGGACCTCCTGACCGAAGAGCTCTACGACCGCCGCTGCGCCCTCTCCGCCCCCGCGATACAGCTCGTGGACCGCGTCATCTGCGTCGAAGACCGGCACCCCTCGCGCGGCTAGGATCTTCGCGGTGGTCGACTTGCCGGATGCGAGACCACCCGTCAACCCCACCACGCACGGCCGCTGTCGATCGGCGCGTGATGTTTTAAGGTGCGGAAATTCCGAATTCCGAATTCCGAATTCCGAATTCTACTCGGCGGCTTCCTCGAGCCACACGGTCTGGTAATCGTCGGTGCGCGGAACCACGCACATGAACCGCACTGTGTCGGCGCCGCGGTTTTCGTACCAGTGA
>CAYPBC010000017.1:0-4220 GCA_964408845.1 uncultured Thermoanaerobaculia bacterium | reverse complement strand
CGGAACCACGCACATGAACCGCACTGTGTCGGCGCCGCGGTTTTCGTACCAGTGATCGACGCCGGCGGGAATAAAGATGCTGTCTCCCAGCCGGACCTCGGTTTCGCGCCCATCGAGACCGATGACCATCGAGCCCTCGAACACGACCTGCTCGTGCTCGATGTGGTCGTGGCGGTGGCACGGTATTCGTCCTCCGGGATCGACGCTGAACTGACGGGTGATGAAGTTCGGGACGCCGCTCTCCGGTCCCAGGAGCACCTTCATCGTGGTGCCCCGGCACCTCGGGACGGTGATCGCTTCGACGGCATCCTGATTGCGCACCACAGCGATAGGGGTATGGCTCATCTTCTGCCTCCCTGGAGTTGTTCCGTGGGTATGATTGTACCCGACATCAACCTGCTAGGATGAGCGATAATGCTCGAGCGAATCTCTGTTCGTGGACTCGGAATCATCGACACGGTCGAGCTCGAGTTCGCCACCGGCTTTGCCGCGCTCACGGGGGAGACCGGGGCCGGCAAGTCCCTCCTGGTAGAGTCCCTCAAGCTTCTTGGGGGTCGGCGCGCCCAATCGGATATGGTCCGCACTGGAGACGAGCGACTTCAGGTCGAAGGCGTCTTCACACCGGGGTCGAGCCAGGCTGTCGGGGATCTCCTCGACGAGCTGGGAGCAGACGAGGGGGATGTGGTTGTCCTGCGCCGCGAGGTGGCGGCATCGGGGAGGAGTAGGTGTTGGATCAACGACGTATCGGTGACCGCAGGCGCGTTACAGCGCATGTCGCCGCATCTGCTGGCCATCCACGGCCAACACGAGCAGCACGGTCTCGCCGACTCTCAGACACAGCGCCGGCTGGTCGACGAGTATGGGCGCCACGAAGCACTCCGCGCCGATACGGAGGCACAATTCGTCAAGTGGCGGAAGGCGGCCGATGAGCTCGAACGGTTGCGCGCTGCCCAGGCTTCTCGTCGTGACCGGCTGGACACGATCACCTTCCAGCTTCAGGAAATCGGCGGCGTCGAGCCCCATGTGGGCGAGGACGACGAGCTGCGCCTCCGTCGCCTCGTCCTGCAACACGCGGCCCGGCTCGCGGAGCTTTCCTCGTCCTTGATTGATCGTCTCAGCGACGGTGAGAAGGCGGTGGTTGACGGTCTCGCGAAAGCAGAGCGCGAGCTATCAGAGATCGCCGACTGTGGGTTGGTGCTGGACGCCGGTGCCGAGCGGCTGGCCGAGGCCAGGGTCCAGATCGAGGAGGTGGTGCGCGAGGTCCAGGGGCTGGTCGACGGGTCGCGGGGGGATCCCAGCGAGCTCGAGGATGTGGAGTCCCGACTCCACATCCTTGACCAGCTGATGCTCAAGTACGGTTCGAGCCTCGACGATGTGCTGGCCCACCACGAGGAGTTGACGCGTGAGCGTGGGGAGCTGGAGTCGGTGGAGGAGCGCCTCGGGGAGGCCGAAACCGCCGCAATGGAGGCGTTGGCCGCATATGACAGCAGCGCAGCCGCCCTCGACCACGCTCGGCGAGAGACCGGGGCGGTACTCGCGTCGGCGGTAGAGGGTGTGCTTGTTCGTCTGGGGATGGAGGGTACGCGCCTCGAGTTTGATTGGCAGCCGCGCGTTGCTGTCGGGAGCCCGCTCCGTCGGGATAATCAGCCGGTGGCGTTTGACGCGAATGGGGTCGAGGAATGCGAGCTTCTGATGGCTGCCAACCCTGGTGAGGAGCTGCGTCCGATGGCACGCATCGCGTCCGGCGGAGAGCTGTCACGCGTCCACCTGGCATTGCGCACGGCGCTGAGGGGAGAGCAATCGGCCGGCGGGTTGACCCTCCTCTTCGACGAGGTCGACTCCGGTCTCGGCGGCGCCACGGCGGCCGCCCTCGCCGAGCTCTTGGCCGATCTGGCGGCTACCGATCAGGTGCTCGTAGTCACCCATCTGCCGCAAGTGGCGGCACGTGCCAAAGGTCATTTCCGGGTTGAGAAGGTCCTCGATGACGGCCGCGCCACGACCCGGGTCGCCAGCCTCCACGGGGCCGAACGAGAGGTCGAGGTCGCACGGATGCTGGCCGGCGACGAGCTGACGGACTCCGCCCGCAAGCACGCTCGGGTGCTGTTGGGCAACTCGTGAAAAGGCTGGGGTTCACCCAACCCGACGAGATCGTCACCGCGACCAGGATGGCGGCTGAGGTTGTCGCCGCCGCCGGGGTCGTCCTGTTGCCGACCGAAAGCTATTATGGCCTCGGCGTCGATCCGCTGCAGGCTGACGGAGTCGCCAGGATCTGCACCATGAAAAACCGCGGCCCCGAGCTTGGTTTGCCGGTGCTGTGCGCCGGGTGGGAGCAGTTGGAGACGCTGGTCCGGGTGCCTGAGCGTTTTCGGATCAAGCTGTCGCGGATGTGGCCGGCGGCCTTGACCGTGGTTGTACCGTCAATCGTAGCAACGGCGGCATCTCGTGGCGGGACCCTCGCCGTGCGGATCCCCGCTCATGCCTCCCTGAGAGCCCTGCTCTACCGAACGGGTCCGCTGACGGGGACCTCCGCCAACCGCCACGGCCGTCCACCGTGTGCAACCCCGGACGCTGCGCTGGCCTCCCTTCTCGAAGCGCCAGATCTCGTGCTCGACGCCGGTTCTGCGGCTGGAGGCGAACCGAGCACCGTGGTCGATTTGAGCGGGGAGAATCCGAGAGTATTGCGGTCCGGAGCGTGCCCCTGGGACGACACGAATCCGGTCTGCTGAGAGCGTCTCGTCAGGAGGCGTTCCCAGCTTGCGGCATGGTGATGAAAACCCTGTGGAAAACCCTGCGGAAAACTCGTTAAGCCAATGTAAACGCAAATACTTCGCGTCGTCGGAACGTCCTTGGTGCAGATTCTGTAAGTCATTATTTCTCAATAACTTCCTTGGATGTCGTTCATTTTGAGTCCGTTGCCACGCGACCGTTTTCGTGGTGGATCCACAAGCCTCTGATTTTCGGACGTTTGCGGTAGCAAATCCGGGGGTATTTGTTGCTGGTCCAAGAGGGCGTGTGGTAGCGTTCATTTTCCACGTGTCGTGGCGCTCATCCACGTCCGCCCGGGCGGGAGCAGAGAGGGGACCGATGATTCGCAAGGTCAAGGGAACACGCGATATTTTGCCGCCTGAATCTCGATTGTGGGTTGAGGTCGAGGCTGTGGCTCATCGTGTCTTCAGCGGATTCGGATATGAGGAGATCCGATTGCCGTTGCTGGAACCGACCGAGCTCTTCGTTCGCTCGGTCGGTGAGGACACCGACATTGTCGGCAAGGAAATGTACACGTTTGCCGATCGCAAAGGCCGCTCGCTCACTCTGCGGCCTGAGGGGACCGCCGGAGTGGCCCGTGCATTTATCGAGAACGGTCTCGGGCAGCGGCCCCAACCCCTTCGACTCAGTTACATGGGACCGATGTTTCGTTACGAGAAGATGCAGCGCGGCCGGTACCGTCAGTTCTCCCAGATCGGCATCGAGATCCTTGGGGCTGCCGCACCGCTGGCCGATGTCGAGGTCATCGCAGCCCTCCACAGCTTCCTGGCGTCCCTCGGGTTCGACGATCTGGTGATCGTGCTCAATAACCTTGGCGACCCCGAGGATCGCCAGCGGTTCATTGACGTATTCAAAAATGAGCTCGCACCCCACCGTGACGAGCTCTGCAGTGACTGCCAACGCCGCTGGGACGCCAATCCACTGCGGATTCTCGACTGCAAAGTGGCGCGTTGCCGAAAGTTGATCGAGGAAACCACTCCGGTGGCCGACGTCGTCAGCGATGAGGCCCGCAGCCATGTCGAGGAGGTCGAAGCGGGTCTTGCCGCCCTCGACATCCCAGTGCGGAGGGCGCCGCGACTGGTTCGCGGCCTCGATTATTATCTGCGGACGGTCTTCGAGGTCATCTCGCCGACGCTTGGCGAGGATACGGTGATCTGTGGTGGTGGCCGCTACGACCGGCTGATCTCCGATCTCGGCGGAGCGCGGGTTCCGGGAACCGGCTTCGCGATTGGCGAGGACCGTCTGGTGGAGGTGCTGCCCGAATCCTTCCGCCACCGGGTCCTCGATCGGCCGGTGGTGGCCGTGCTGCCTCTCGGCGCCGAGGCTGCGGCCACCGGTCTGAGGTTGACTCGTAGCCTGGCCGATCACGGCATATCGGCCCCGACTGAGGTCACGGGCCGGTCGCTCAAAGCGGGCCTCAAATGGGCGGGCAAGATCGGCGCGCGAGCGGCGGT
>CAYPBC010000016.1:0-15453 GCA_964408845.1 uncultured Thermoanaerobaculia bacterium | reverse complement strand
AGTCCGAGTTTGCGGAGGTGCGCCCGAACTTCTCGCCGGATGGTAAGTGGTTCTCCTACGGTTCCAATGAGTCGGGGCGGTTCGAGGTCTACGTGCGCCAATTCCCGGGTCCGGGGGGGCAGTGGCAGGTCTCGACCGACGGCGGCTCGGAGTCGGTGTGGAGCGCGGCCGGGAGCGAAATCTTTTTCCTCGATGTGGGCGGAAACCTGTCGGTCGTGCCGGTGGAGACGGGGGCCACGTTCACTGCAGGCCTCCCTGAGCTCCTCTTCGACCCGGCTGTTTTCCCGACCCTGCAGCGCAACCGCTACCTGGCCACATCCGACGGCGAGCGATTTCTGGTGCTGGCGACCATGTCCGGCGAGTCGATCCGTCCGACAAAAGTCGTTCTCAACTGGAGCGCCGGTCTTGACAAATGATCCCACGGGGTTCCCCCGCTGGGTGAAAAAGTCACTGCTACACTGGAGAGGTGGCCCGAGATTGTAGCCTTCGACTGGACCTCGATGTCAACGAGGCCCTTGGCCGGCGATTGCATCCTGATGCGATGATCGTCCAGGAGGACCGCAACCTCGTCATGGCGAGCCCGGGGTTGCTCAATCTGGACTCGAACGACGGGCTCGCCGCCGCGTATCGTGCGATCGCCGATCACCGGCCGTTGCCCCTCGGCCGCTATCTGCTGCTTCGCAGCCGTGGCGATGAGGCCTACTGGACGTACCAAGCGGTGGTCCACGATCTCGATGCCAGACCCACCTGTCGCATCGGCAACGTCCGCCGCAGCCTGACGGCAATCCTCAAGGACGGCATCAAGCGCGGCATGGCCTCTCTCAGCGTTGAACCCCTGGGGTTGTGGCACAACCGCGGTCTGACGACCGAGGAGATGGTGGAGGCATTCGAGGCTGCGGTTCTCGAGCTCTGCGTGGGTATCGACAACCCGCTCCGAGTGACCGTGCTGTTCGACGACCTCGAGGCGCTGGAGGAGGTCTCCCACCTACTTCGCTCTCGTCTGCTGAGAAAGGCGAGCCGCAGCTTTCGGACGGTAGATGGCGAAGTGGCGCTGGTCGAAGTCCGGAAGCGAGGCATCCGTCTTCGTTGCCGATTCGTGCCGGGATCGTTATCGGGTTATTCGGTCACCTGCGTGGACAGCCAGGCTTGAATTCGCGGGTACTCCGGGTCTTTAGCCCCGGCGACGATCGGGCTGAAGGACCCGCCTGCGGTCGCTCTCGGCCGTATCAGTGCTATCCTCGGCGTGGCTGGAGGAGGCGGGCGTCCGCTGGGGCGAAAGCCCTGGAGGAAGGTCCGGACTCCGTGACAGGCGGCATGCCGGGTAACGCCCGGCCGCGGCAACGCGAGGGAAAGTGCCGCAGAGAGCAGACCGCCCTCGAGTCGGTCGAGGGTAAGGGTGAAAGGGTGCGGTAAGAGCGCACCGCCTCTCCGGAAACGGAGAGGGCACGGTAAACCCCGTGCGGAGCAAGGCCGAATAGGGAGGCCAAGGGTGCCTGTCCCCGCATCCCACTGCGGTGGGGGAGGTCTCCGGGTAGGCTGCTCGAGCCGCGCGGTGACGCGCGGCCCAGATGAATGGACGCCGCCCTTCGGGGCACAGAATCCGGCCTATAGCCTCCTCCAGCCATTTTCTTTTCATCATCCCGCGGCGGGCTGATGAAAAGAAAATGGATGAGGGAAAACCGAAGCCAAAGGTGACGCGTGGAACGTGCGAGGGTTGAAAAAGCGGACGATGCGGCGTTTTCCGATGTAATGTTGAATCTGTGAACAACGGATGGACACCTCTCCAGCCCGGCGAGCCGATCGGGGTCGTGGCCCTGTCGGGGCCGGTGGATGAGGGCAAGCTCGAGGCTGGGCTGGACGTGCTTCGTGGGTGGGGGCACCCGATCGTCGAGGCGTCGAATCTTCGGCGCGAGGAGTTTTACCTCGCGGGCCGGGATAAAGAGCGTGTCGCGGGCGTGGACGAGGTTCTTGACGGCGGCGCGCGGTGGATCATGGCCACCCGCGGTGGCTATGGATCCGCGCGAATCCTGGACACGATGCCATGGGAGCGCTTGCGCTCCTGCGACGCTCGGTTCATTGGTTTTTCAGATCTGACCGCGATCCTCAACCCGCTCGCATGCGATGGAGGCGCGGTCCAGATCCACGGGCCGATGGTGGCCGCGGGATTAACGGGTCGCCACAACGCGGATCGCCTCCATGCGCTGTTGCAGGGCGAGCTCGTCGGCGAGGTCCTGTTCAGGTTCCCGCAGAGGTCGGTGGTGCGGGCCGGACGCGCCGAAGGCCGGGCCGTCGGGGGCAATCTGTGTGTCCTCACCTCGCTCCTCGGCACCCCGTGGGAGCCGGACTTCGACGGCGCTGTTCTCTTCCTCGAAGACATCGACGAACCCCTCTACCGGCTCGACCGGATGTTGACCCACCTCAGGAGCTCTGGTAGATTGCGGAACGTGAAAGCACTGATTGGGGGGAGCTTGCGAGGTTGTCGCCCGGCGTCGAAACGCGCGGAAACGTGGGAATCACTGTTGATGGAGGCGGCGCCCGCCGGGGCCCCGATCGTCATCGGGCTTCCATTCGGTCACGGAGCAACGAACATGGCGTTTCCCATCGGTGGGCGGGTGATGCTCGACACACGTGCGCGAAGACTCCGCTGGAGCTGACATGGCGAAGTTCAAGGTCAAGTCAAAGGAGGGCACCCACGATTCGCTCGAACCGATGCGCACCCAGTTTGCGAAGGGGAGCGTGATATTCGCCGAGGGTGACCTGGGCCTCGCGATGTACGTGATCGAGAGTGGCGAGGTGGAGGTCCGCAAGAATCTGGGTGGCAAGGATCGCGTGCTGGCGACTCTCGGCAAGGGTGATTTCTTCGGCGAGATGTGCATGCTCGAGGAAGAAACCCCGAGGTCCGCCGCGGCCCATGCGATTGACGACGTGATCGCCGTCATGATCGACCAGTCCGCCTTCACGTTCATCCTCAATCACAACCCGGAGATCGCGATCCGTATGATGCGCAAGCTGGTCATGCGGTTGCATCAGACCACCGACCTCCTCGAGGAGGCGGTCGGTCACAAGGTCGACATCGAGGAGTCGGACATCAAGGGAGAACCGCCGGCCGCGCCCGATCCCAACGCCCGCCTGACGGAGATAGAGACCGGCATCACCTTTCCGCTCGCCGACTCGAAGGAAACCACGGTTGGGCGTGTGGACCCGGTGACCGGAATCAAGCCCGACATCGACCTCACTCCGGTAGACGGCAAGCGTTCGATCTCGCGGCGGCACGCGCGAATCCGGCGTGATAAGGGCGGAGGTTTCAGCGTCATCGAAGATGTCGGTACCATGAACGGGACCTTCGTCAATGGTGTGCGGCTGGTGGCCGGCCGGGGTGCGCCGGTGGTGGCCGGTGACACGGTGGTCTTCGGTACGATTCAGTGTCGCTTCGAGACCGACGGCGATTGACCGCCGCAGATATCCAGCTGAGTCCTGACGACCCGGTCATCGTGCTCAAGGGCATCGGCCCGAAGACCTCCGATGTGATGGCGGCCGAGGGTGTGCGGACGGTGGCCGACCTGTTGCTCCACCTTCCCCGCCGCTATGAGGACCGCTCCCATCTGACAACCCTCGACTCCAGCCTCGAACCCGGGATGCGGGTTCTCGTGCGCGGGCGAGTCAAAAACGTACGCGTGCGACGAATCCCACGCCGCCGATTACACATCGTCGACGGTCTGGTCGAGGATGGGTTCGGCAGCCTGAAGGTGGTCTGGTTCAATCAGCGGTGGCTTGGTAAACGGCTCGAGGACGAGCCCGAGCTCGTTCTCTATGGTCCGATTCGCGAAGCGCGCGGGGGCGGTCTCGAGCTCTTGAACCCCGAGATCGAGGAGGCCGTCGAAGAGGCGGAGGGGGTTGTGCCGATCTACCCGAAGCTTGCCCGATTCGGCGGCCGCCGTCTGCGGAATCTGATCACGCAGTGCGTTCCTGCGCTCAAGGGCTGCCGTGATCCGCTGAGCGAGGAGATGAGGCGGCGAGCGCATCTTCCGAATTTCCAGCGCAGCCTCCGCGAGCTCCACTCGCCGACCCTGACGTCGGACGCCGCCGGGCGGGAAGCGGCGCTGGCTGAGCTTAATCACTTCCGCAGCCCCTTTCATCGCCGGCTGGCCTTTGACGAGCTGCTCGCCTTCGCCTGCAGCATGGCTTCCACTCGAGAGAAACGGAGAACGGCGGAGGCGCCGCTCCTGGTTCGGGGACCGGACGTTCTCGACCGGGCGCGTGAGCTCCTTCCGTTCGAGCTCACCGGTGCCCAGCGCCGGGTGCTGAAAGAGATCGCGACGGATCTCGACCAGGGCTCACCGATGGCCCGCCTGATCCAGGGCGACGTGGGATCGGGCAAGACGGCGGTGGCCGCGCTGGCCATGCTGATGGTGCTCGAGGCCGGTCACCAGGTCGCCATCATGGCCCCGACCGAGCTTCTCGCTGAGCAGCACCACCGAACTCTGGCGGAAATACTGACCGCGGCCGGCCATCCTCCCAGTCTGTTGGTGGGGTCTCTCCCGGCAGCCGAGAGGCGTGCGGTTCGCACCCGCCTGGCCGATGGATCGGCCGGGGTGGTGGTTGGCACCCACGCGCTGTTCCAGGAGTCGGTCGAGTACCGCCGGCTGGGGCTCGTGGTCGTCGATGAGCAGCACAGATTCGGCGTTGTCCAGCGCTCCGCACTGCTCGAAAAGGGGCGTTCGCCCCATCTCCTGGTCATGACGGCGACGCCGATCCCGAGGTCTCTCGCGCTCACGGTCTACGGTGATCTCGATCTTTCTCTGATCGACGAGCTGCCGCCCGGACGACGGCCGGTACGGACCGTCCTCCGCCCGTCGGATGCCCGCGGGCGGGTCTTCGAGTTTCTGCGGCAGGAGATTGCGGACGGTGGCCGGGTCTTTGTCGTCTACCCCCTCATCGATGCCAGCGAGGAAATCGACGCGGCCGCCCTCGCGGAGCACGAGGACGAAGTGCGCGCCCTCCTGCCGGGTGTCGAGATGGGGATTCTCCACGGCCGGCTCTCGCGACCGGAACGTGAGGATGTCGCGGCGCGTTTCCGTGGCGGTTCTCTACAGGTCCTGCTCGCAACGACCGTTGTCGAGGTCGGGGTGGACGTGCCGGAGGCCACGGCCATGGTGATCGAGTCGGCGCAGCGGTTCGGACTCTCACAGCTCCACCAGCTTCGCGGACGAGTGGGCAGGGGCGAGCGGCGGGCGTGGTGCGTGCTTCTTGCCGATGAACCGATGAGCGACGATGCGAGACGACGACTCGAGGTCGTGTGCGAGAGCCACGATGGGTTCAAAATCGCGGAATCGGATCTCGAGATGCGAGGTCCGGGCGAGCTCACCGGAACCCGGCAGTGGGGTCCGGCGGGCTTCCGGTTCGCCAACCTGGTCCGTGATATCGACCTCATCGAGGATACAAAGAACCTCGCCGCAGCCCTGGCCGAAACCGGCGACCTGGCGCGCGTACGCAAACGTCTCGCCAAGTATCATCGCGTACAGCCGGCGCGGCAGGGAGGGTGAGCTCGCATATCTCACCAGCGCTCGTGGCGTGGGAGGCGATCCGGATCGTCCTTCATCTACGGGCGAGACGCCCGCACAATCCGGTTTCGCGCCGCGTACTGCGGCGTGCCACACCCGCTGGCGAGGTGCGTGTATTTCGAGCCGCCATTTCACCCGAAATCCTCACCAGGTCGCGCAGCGACATGGTGAGGATCTCGGGTTAGTGGCACAATAGACCCATCGTTGATCGGAGGAGGAGGAACGAACCGTGGTTAGGGATTACTACCGATGGTTGCGGGTGCAGCTTCAACAATCGCAAAAGATCGTCGGTGGAGAATGGCGATGAGTACGGGCGGCGGAAATCCCGAGCTCGTGGTGGACCCGACCGAGCTCGCCAATCTCGACGACGGACCCTCGAAAATGTCCGCCATCCCCGGCAGCCGGATGTTCGAGATCAGCGGGGCCCTCAAGGTCTTTCGCGAGCACGACCCGGACGGCGCAGTCTTCGACGCCAGCCAGGGTGACGGCGGCGCCAGCCTACCGGGAGTCTCCCCCGAAATCCTCGAAACGGCCCACCGCCTGCAATGCGAGCATGGCACCGGCTACGACAAGCCCTTCGGAACCGCTGAATTCCGCCGTGCAGTGGTGGAGGACTATTGGGGTCTGGATGCCTCTACCGGGTGGGGTCCGACAAACGTCATCGCCTGCCAGGGCGGTCGTGACGCACTCGTAAAGGCCTACGACGCGATTCAGTTCCTGGGGCACGGGCGCCACGGCGACTTCGTCGTCACCTCGAGGGTGCCGTGGATCTCATACAACTGGGGGCCGTACGCCATGGGCGCCAACGTCATGCTGGCCCCGGGCCGCGAAGACGAGGCGTGGGCCCTGACCCCGGCCGCCATCGAGGCATGCGCCGAGGCGGCCGCCAACCTCGATGGGCGTCGCCTCGCTCTGCTGGTGATCACGAGCCCGGACAACCCCACCGGCCGCGACATGAGCCCGGAACGGCAGATCGAGTTGGCGCGGGCGGCATTTGCCGCGGATGTCCCGTTCGTTCTCTTCGACTGGATTTACCATCGGGTGACCGACGAGGCGCCGTACGATCTCAACGCATTTCTCGGCGCCCTGGAGCCGGACGAGAGGGAGCGCTGCATCTTCCTCGATGGCATCACGAAGTCGCTCGGTGCGAGCAACATCCGCAACGCCCACCTGGTGGCCTCGGAGGCGGTGGTCCGCTTTATCCAGAGCCGCGCCTCGCACGCCGTGATCCCTTCCTTTCATTCGCAGGCGGTCGCGATCGCAGCCTACAGGATGGGGTTCGACACCGCCGCTGCGGGGATCATCTCTCCGACCAACGAAAGCCGTGCCGTGGTCGAGGGCTTCCTGGAGGACCACGAGATCAACCACATCCTCGGCAAGGGCTACTACGCCTTCCTCGACATGGGGCCGTGGCTGGAAAGGGCGGGCCTCGCCGACAGCGGCGAGCTCGGTGCGGTTCTCGCCGAGCGCTTTGGCCTGGCCGTGGTCCCCGGAGTCTACTTCTCGGAATTCGGCGCGAATTGGATTCGCTTCTCCTACGCGCTGCCACCCGAGACGACAGCAGCCGCTCTCGATCGCCTATGGGAAGCGCTGTCGTCGCTGTGAGGGCGGCGCTGACCCGTTCCGATTGGGGACGCTTTGCCGAGAAGGTGCTCCTTGCGCTCGAGAACTCGCAGCGGGGCGACCCGCAGAGCGGCACCTCGGGGCTCGAGGTCGAGTTCAACATCCTCGACCCTGATCTGACCCCGGTGGCGAGGGTGGGTTACGGCCCGGAAGGACACTCCTTCGCCGACTATCTGCACGACGAACGGCTGCCGGAATGGGTCCGCGAGCGCTTCCAGCTCGAGGTCTTCCACTGGATGACCGAACTCACGACCCAGCCCTGCTTCTCCGCGCGGGCGACTGCCGCCCAGGCGCGGCTCCTCGAGGGCGTGCTTCTTGACACGCTGGCCGACATCGGTCACTCCTTCGGGACCTCGTTTCTGGCGCTGCACGGCAACATCCCGCACCCGGCAGAGATCAATGGTACGAGCATCCCGGGCGGCTGGAACCTGGCCCGGCAGCGCTATCTGCGACGCTGCGTCGATCTCTTCGGTGACCGCCTCGCCACCGCCGGCATCCACACCAACCACAGCTTTCCAGAGACCCTGCTTTCGTGGGACTTCTTCCACCTGCCGCTGTCCGAGCGCAAGGGCCGCACCATCGAGGACCACCGCAACCAGGCGGTTATCCGGGCGACCCGGCTGCTGCGTCCCATGTGCCCGGTGTTCATCGCCGTCAGCGCGGCCTCCCCCTGGGCCTGCGAAGAGGTGGACGGCTGCAGCGAGGTGGTGCTGAGCGACGACGACTCGCATCGGTTGCTCGCCTTTCCGAACCCGGAGGAACTCGACGTTCCCGGTCTCTACGCCGGCCACGGCGAGTATCTGGATATTTCCTACCGCCTGGTGCGGTCGGGGGTGCGCTTTGGCGCCAACAACTGGACGCCGGTGCGGGCGCGCTCCGATGTCGACCCGGTGCGGCGCAACATCACCGCCACCAGCGAGCAGCTGCGCGAGCTCTACAAGCGGGGGATCTATCCGATCGGCGAGCATGGCGGGCTCGAGGAGGCTGAGCAGGCCCTGGTGATCGAAAATCTCTGCGCGCGGGTTGATCTACCCATGAACCGGGTCGAGGTACGCACCGACGAGGGCGGCGACGACCTCGAATTGTCGGCAGCCAAGGTGCTCTTCAAAGACTTGCTGATGCTGAGGATTTACGCCGAGCCCTCCTACGGCGCCGGCTACACCTACGACGCCGACGACATCGCCCGCACGCGGCGCAACGAGGAGGCGGCGGCCCGTCGCGGACTCGACGCCGAGATCGAGGACCCCGGGGGACGTGGCAAGACAAGCATCCGCCACGACCTCGGACGTCTCCTGTCCGAGGTCGAGCCGCTGGCCGAGGACCTCGGCGTCTCTGAGCAGCTCGAACCACTGCGCGAGATGGCCGGCGGCGGTCCGAATCCGGCGGCAACGATCCGGCGCTGGATTCTCGACGAGCTCGGTGACGATCCGCGGCGATCCGCGTCCGGCTCGCCCATCGTCCCTGCGACGCTGCTCGGCGAGTGGTTCGAACAACACCGCAATCTGGTCGCTCGCGAGGTGTCGGAGATCGCGGCGCGGCCGGAGGATCACGGCGCCGAGTGGCCAAAGCTGGCGCCCCTGGTCGTCGGTCTCGAGCGGATGGCCGAGGAGCGCCCCGAGATGCCGATTCGTCTCGGTCGCGCCCGGGCGCCGCTGGTGGTCGAAGGCGTCGCCGATCGCGCCGGGGAGGTGCTCGAGCTCGCGGCCGATCTGGTGCGCATCCCGTCGGTCACCAACTGCCCCGAGGAACGCGTCGCCCATGTCTTCTCCTGCGCCGGCTTCATCGCCAACCGGCTCGCGGCGGGCGGTCTTAATGTTCGCCTCTTCGACCGCGGCCGCTACCCGGCCGTGTTGGCGAGCTTTTCTCGTGCGCCCTCTCCCGAGGTGATGCTCTGCGGTCACTTTGACGTCGTCCGTCCGGAGCCCGACGACAGCCAGTTCGAACCCAGGGTTCAGGGCGACTACCTGTGGGGGCGTGGGGCAGCCGACATGAAGACCGTGGTCGCGAGCTACATGGTGTGGATGCGCGAGCGCGCCGCCGCCGGTCCGCCGTACCCGCCCTTCAACCTGCTCCTGGTCGGTAACGAGGAGAACGGCGAGGGTGATCCGTTCGGTACCCCCCACGTCCTGAAGACCCTTGAAAAGGAGAGCGGCTGGCAGCCGCGGCTGATGCTGGTGGGGGAGCGCACCGGCGAAACAGGCGACGAGCTCCACGGCGCGGTCTGCACCGAGAGCCGCGGCATTCTCCGAATGCAGGTCACGGCCCGCGGCGTGTGCGGCCACACTGGAATCAGTGGCAGCCCCGCCGATCTCCTCGACAAGCTGGTCGAAGTGCGGAGCGTGCTCGGCGCCGCCTTCAAACGCCACCTGTCCCTGTCGAGCCTAGACGGCTGGGAGACCACCGCCCGCTTTCCCTTCCTCAACGTCGGTGAGCCCGGGGTCTACAACATCACCGCCGGCAGCGGTGTGCTCGGAATCGAGGTCCGACCCATCCCCGGGGACGATCTCGAAGGCCTGGTCGCCGAGGCCGGGGCCCTGTGCGGGGAGCTCGGCCTCGAGGCCGTCGTGGAGGTCATGGAGGCAGGCGTGAGTTGCCCGCCCGACAACCCCCACCTGGCCACCCTCCTCGTCGCCGTCCAGGAGGTCTCAGGAGAGCCCGCCGCCATTGGCAAGAAGAAGCCCGGTTCCTCCGCCCGTTTCGCCCCCGGTGGCAACCAGGTCGTGTGGGGCCAGACCGGCATCGGTCCTCACTCCCGCGAAGAGCGCCACTTCATCCCGTCGATCGAGCCCTACCTCGAGGTCCTCGATGCGTTCGCAAGGAGAGTGGGGGAGGGCTGACGACCGCAACAGGGGATTGGTGAGAAATGCGGGCTATAGTTGGCAGCCGTGAGACACGAGAAACACCACCTTCCGTTGGCCGGGCTGCTCAATCTCTTCGTGACCTACCTGGTGTGGGGCAGCACCTATCTCGCGATCCGGGTGGCGGTGCGCGAGGGGGCCGGGTGGGGTCCGTTCTGGATGGGTGCGACGCGGGTGCTGGTGGCGGCGGCGCTGTTGTTTCTCTTCAACAGGCTCCGCGGTGCACGGCTCAGGCCGACCCGATTCGAGCTCGGAGTTTTGGCGGTCACTGGTCTCCTCTTGTGGGTTGGTGGTAACGGCGCCGTCAACTGGGCCGAGCAACGCATCGACTCGGGTCTGGCGGCGCTGATCGTGGGCTCGATGCCGATCTGGGTAGCGATGATGGAAAGCCTGATCAACCGGCGCCGGCCGTCGATGCTCCTCTCGTCGTCGCTGGTGATCGGTTTCGGCGGGCTGGTAGTGCTGGCCTACCCGATGCTGGAGGATGGCGTGAAAGCCGATCTGCTCGGCGTCTTGGCGGTGATCTTCGCCGCCGTGAGCTGGGGTTTTGGTTCGATCATTGTCAGCCGGCGGCCGCTGGCCCTCGATCCGATTGTCATTTCGGGCTGGCAGCAGCTCGTCGGCGGGGTGGGATTCGCCGTTGTCGCGCTCCTGGTCCGCGAGCCGGCGCCGCGGCCGACCCCCGAGGCATGGGCGGCATGGGCCTACCTGGTGGTCTTCGGCTCGCTGCTCGCCTACACCTCGTTTGTCTACGCCCTCAAGCTCCTCCCGACGACGGTGGTGATGACCTACGCCTACGTCAACCCGGTGATCGCGGTCCTCCTGGGTTGGCTGATCCTGTCCGAACCGATCACGGCCTACACTCTCGTGGGAATGGTGTTGATTGTCGGTGGCGTGTACGGGGTTTTCCTCGACAAGGGGAAGCGCCGCGTCGCGAATTAGGAATTTTGAATGAGGAATTAGGAATGCCGCCCACCCGCCCCGTCAATCTTGGGGAAGGGCGGATGGGAATTCCTAATTCCTAATTCCTAATTCCTCATTCTCCGATGATCTTGATCATGATCCGCTTTTGTCTTCTGCCATCGAACTCCCCGTAGAAGATTTGCTCCCAGGGGCCGAAGTCGAGGCGGCCGTCTGTGATGGCCACCACCACCTCGCGGCCCATGATCTGACGCTTGTGGTGGGCGTCGGCGTTGTCCTCGCCGGTGCGATTGTGGTGGTAGCGTTCCGGGGATGAGTCGAAGGGAGCGAGCTCCTCGAGCCATTTCTTGTAGTCGTGGTGGAGACCGGACTCGTCGTCGTTGATGAAGACCGACGCGGTGATGTGCATGGCATTTACCAGGCACAGCCCCTCGCGGACTCCGGACTCACGGACCGACTCCTCGACCTGGGGTGTGATGTTGACGAACTCCATACGCTCTTTGATGTTCAGGGCGAGCTTTACCGTGTGAGACTTCACGAGCCGCTCCTCTCCCGGTTTTTGGTCCTCACGTCGACCCACCGCCCGAGCGCCCGTACCGCCCGGTCGGCGGACCGGAAGACCGGCAGACCTCCGGTCTGCAAGGCGTCGGCCAGGGGGTTGAAGAGAACGCCGGAGTCGACGACGACGAGCAGCGGTTTGTCACTGGCGGCGGCGACGTCGGGCAGGAGACGGGCGATGGATCCCGGATCGAGGATGGATTCGTGGTGGTCGTCGCCGGGGGCGAGGGTCTGCATGGCCGGCGTCAGCGGCACGATGCCCGCAACCACGCCGTCGATGGCGTCGTCGTCGAGCGCTTCCTCGATGATCTTGGCGTAGGCGGCGTCGCCTGCCATCGGCGTCACGTCCAGAGGGTTCTTCACGTCCACCAGGCCGTCGAGGCGGTTGTCCGCCAAGGTCCTTGCCATGGCCTCCTCGGTGCCAGGGGAGAATGGCGGCAGCAGAAGCTCGGCGTCCTCCTGGCGGATCGAGTCCGCCATTCCGACCGACTCGTAGCCGGCGTTGGAGATCGCGGCCAGACGCTTGCCCCGCGCCGCCTTGCCGCGCAGCGCGAGCGTCACCCGCAGGAGATCTTCGAAGTCGGCGAAGTCGGCGGCGACGAAGGCGCCGGCCTGGGTCAGCGCTGATTCGCAGACCGCGAAGTCGCCGGCGACGGAGGCGGTGTGGCCGGCGGTGGCGGATCGCCCTTCGGAGGTGCGGCCGGCCTTGTAAAAGACCACGTCTTTACCGAGGGCGACGGTCTGCTTGACCGCGGTGGCGAAGGCGAGCCCGTCGCCAGCTTGGAATCCTTCCATGTAGACCGCGAAGACCTCGACCGCCGGATCGTCCTTGATGTAGGCGAGAAGGTCGCCGGCGGTCAGGTCGATCTGATTGCCGATCGAGAGCGCGTAGACCGGATCGAGACACGGCATGCGGCTGAGATTCGAGATGATGAAGGCGCCGGATTGGGAGATGAAACAGAGCTTGCGCGGGCGATCGCCGCGCGATTTCGGGAGCTTGGCGTCGGGGATGAACATGGTGTCGTAGCGGCCAGGATGGGAAATTACTCCCAGGGAGTTGCCGCCGAGGACGACGGGGCCGCCGCCCGGCGACAGGTGAGCGGCGCAAATGCGCCGTTTGAGCTCCGATTCGAGGCCCTGGCTGCCCTCCTTCTCGCCGAGACCACCGGGAATGAGGATGACCGCTTCAGCCTTGTCGTGCTCGATCAGATCGGCGATGACTGACGGCACCTGGGGAGCGCCCACCGCGACCACGAAAAGATCGACCTTGGTTGGTAGATCGGCGATCGTCGCCACGCACGGCGCGCCGTCGATCGCCTCGGCGGTTGGATGGACGACGTGGACGTGGCCTCGGTCAAACCCGCCATCGAAGAGATTGCCGAGGATGATCCGGCCCATATTCCGGCTGTTCTCGGAGACCCCAATGACGGCCGCCGATTTGGGTCTGAGGAGGCTGCTGATCTTTGTGATCGGTCGCGGTTGAGGGAGGGCGGTCGCCGCTCTGAACGAGCAGACACCATCCAACGGAGCCATCCGGCCTCCGGACACGGCGAAGGGGTTGACCTCCATCTCCTCGATGTGGAATTGCGCATCCGGGTTGACGTTGGAGAAATGGTTTGCGAGATCGATGAAGGCCTGAAAGCATTCTACGAGGATTGCGTCGTCGAGCAGATGGCGTGAGCCGCGCATCGAGCCTGAGAGCCGCGCGTAACTCAGTGTGTTGCGGAACAGCTCGAAGAACTCCTCGCCGGTGACCGAGCCGGTCGGGGCGATCGCCACCGCTGCGCCCCTCTTCATCTTGCGGGCGAGAACCTCCATCTCGACGCCGCCGAGCCCGGCCGAGATGATGGGGCCGAACTCATCGGTGTCACGAATGCCGACGAATAGCTCGGTGGCGAATCCCTGCGCGTCCGATGGCATGAAGCTGCACAGGAGGATGCCTATGATGCGGTCGGCCAGCCGCTGCTCGAGGCCGCGCCCCCTGCGACCGGCGAGAGCGGCCGAGGTTTCTCCCGTGTGGCCCTCGAGATACGCGCCGTAGGCTTCCGGCACCTCGCGCAGCATGAGGTCGAAGGCTGCCTCCACGGCACCCAGCTCGCGGGCGACGATGCGCACACCACGCGCCTCGGTCTTGTGGGTGATATCGGGCGACACGACCTTGAGCACCACCTTGTCGCCGTCGAGGCTTTCGAGGTCGGCGGGTGTGGGCCGGTTGCCGGTTGGGATGAGCCGGTTCACCGGCGCCGCCTCGGCGCCGGTGGCCTCGAGCAGATCGTAGCACTCGTGCTCGTACAGGCTGGACCGCCCCTCGGAGCACGCCGCACTCAGTATCTCGTGGATCTTATTGCTGTCAATGGACGGCATGCGAGCCCCCAATTCTCAACTCTCAACTCTTTACTCTTTGCGTCAGGCAAACGCCGCGGCCTGGTCGCACGCCACGGCCTCGGTCACCGCGAGCACGGCCTCGAGCTTGCTCTCGTCTGAGCCGATCGCCTCGGCCCAGGCGCCGGCGTACTCGGGGTCGATGGTCTCAGCCGCGAGCTTGGCGGAGAGCTTGATCGCGGCCAGCCGCGGCATCCCGCCATCCACCAGCCCGCGGAAGAAGAGCCCGGCGGCACGGCCGTATTTGAAGGCGCGCTGGTTGACGGCGACAATCTTCTCGCCCTTACTGGCGAAGAGCACCTCGACGAACCGCAGGAGCTGTTCGTCCGAGAAGTCGAGGAGATCCGAGGCGGCGCCGATCGCGGCCATATTCTGGGCACGGAGGTTGCCGGCTGCCTTGGCGATGTGGGCGGTGTCGACCATCACGATGTTGTCGAAGGCCGCCAGCTGGGCCAGCAGATCGTCTGTTTCGGGGTAGTCGGGGATGTTGACGTACGGTGTGATACTCGTGACGACCCAACCATCCGGCTGGAGAAAGTGCCAGTAGCGCAGCACCTCGAGAGGCTCGATGCTGAGAATGAGGTCGGCGCGGCCGGTGGGGATGATGTCGGAGTGGATCTCCGAATCGCCGTACCGCAAGTTCGACTGCACCGCGCCACCGCGCTGGGCCATGCCGTGGACCTCAGCCTGCTTGAAGTGAAATCCGGCGTCGAGTGCTGCGTTGTCGATGACAAATGCGATCGAGAGTATGCCCTGGCCTCCGACACCGGCGAGGATGATGTTCTTTTCCACCACAGCCCCCTCAGCTTATCCCGTGCTTGACCGCTTCGATGCACGGACGCCGGGCGACGATGACGCTCGGTCCGTCGTAAGCCAGCTCCTCGCGCATGACCTCGACATTTGCGTCGTGGTTTCGCGGTGTCGGTTCGATGATCCGGAAATGCTCTTCTTCGATTCCGGTGCCGAGGATGATCTGGTCGAGGGCCTGGCCGGTGGACATCGAGCGCTGGAGGCCGGTCATGCCGACGGTGCTGTTGTCGAGCACCAAGACGTTGAGGTTGACGTTCTGTTGGATTGCCGACAGGAGCGGCGTGATACCGCCGTGCGAAAAGGTGCTGTCGCCGATCGCCGCCACCGCCGGTGAGTAACCGGCGTGCGCGGCGCCCGCCGCCATCCCGATCGACGCACCCATTGAGACGCAGCTGTGGACTGCCTCCAGCGGCGGTAGCGCTGCCAGGGTGTAGCAGCCGATGTCGGAGAAGACCTGCGGGTTGTCGAAGATATTGAGAGCCTCGTTGAGGGCGCGGAAGGAGTCGGTGTGCGGGCACCCCTTGCAGAGGGCTGGCGGCCGATTGGCGAGCTCGGTCTGCGGCGTGTGGGCGGTGGGCAGGGCCGGGAGACCGAGCGCTTCACGCACGATGTCCGGGTTGAGCTCTCCGGTACGGGGGATCTCACCGGTCATGCGTCCCTTGACCCGGACGCCCGCGAGACCGAAGAGGCCGCGCACCATGTTCTCGACCAGGGGGTAGCCATCCTCGAGCACCAGCAGC
>CAYPBC010000015.1:12532-16360 GCA_964408845.1 uncultured Thermoanaerobaculia bacterium | reverse complement strand
ACCCTCACCGACGCCGCGGTGCTGCCCGAGATGCCGCCCGGACGCCCTGCCCTGACCACTGATGCGTTCGTTGTCGATCCGCCGGTCTTTGCCGGTGGTGATCTCGGCTGTCTTTCGATCTACGGCACCGCCAACGACCTCGCCATGGGCGGCGCGCGCCCGCTGTGGCTGACCTGGGCGCTGATCCTCGAGGAAGGCGTCGAGGGCGAGCTGCTCGAGACCTGCGTCCGTGGCGCCGCGCGGGCCGCCGAAACGGCCGGGGTGGTGGTGGTGGCCGGAGATACAAAGGTGGTTCCACGGGGCAAGGGCGACGGTGTCTTCGCGGTCACCGCTGGCCTCGGCGTGGTACCGCCAGGCCGGGACCTCTCCGATGCCCACATTCGTCCGGGTGACGCCATTCTCGTCTCCGGACCCATCGGCGATCATGGCGCCACCATTCTCGCGCACCGCCACGGGCTCGACGCGCCCGGACTGCAGTCGGACTGCGGTCCGCTGACCGGGCTGGTGGAGGCGCTTCTCGACAGCGGTGCGGCCGTCCGCTCGCTCCACGACCCGACGCGGGGTGGGGTGGTCACCGTGTGCCACGAGGTGACGGGTCGCAGCGGCTGCCGGGTGCTGCTGTCGGAGGAGGATCTGCCGGTGCGGAGGGAGGTTTCGGGGGTGTGCGATCTCCTCGGACTCGACCCACTGGCGCTGGCCTGTGAGGGGCGGGCGCTGGTGTGGGTGGCGTCCGAGGATGTTGAGCGTGCCCTCGAGGCCATGCGCGGACATCCGGCAGGGGCGGAGACCGTGGCGATTGGCCGCATGGAGGAGGCCGCCGAAGGAACCCCGCCGGTGGTCATGAAGACCACGGCCGGTGGCGAGCGGCCCCTCGATCTGCTGTCCGGGCTGGATCTGCCCAGGATCTGCTGATGGACGCCCACTCCATGTCGTGGAGCCTGCTGGCGGCGGCGTTCGGGGTCGGAGTCGTTCACACTCTGCTCGGTCCCGACCACTATCTGCCGTTCATCATGCTCGCCCGCGCCCGCGGTTGGAGCCGCCTTCGAACCGTAGCGGTGACGGTCGGATGCGGCATCGGCCACATCCTGTCATCGGTGGTTCTGGGAGGGCTCGGGATCGCCTTCGGATTGGCGGTCGGTCACATGGAAATGGTTGAGTCTGGGCGTGGGCCGATCGCTGCCTGGGCACTGGTCGCCTTTGGCGTCGCCTATGCCCTGTGGGGGCTCCGCCACGCGCTCCGCAAGCGAAGGGGGATCGAGGCCCACGTCCACGGTGACGAGGTCCACATCCACAGCCACGCCCTCAGCCCGCACGGCCACGCCGGCCACCGGATCGGCGCCAACACGACTTTTTGGACGCTGTTCATCATCTTTGTTCTTGGGCCGTGCGAACCGCTGATCCCGCTCTTTGTTCTGCCGGCGAGCCAAGGCCGGTGGGACGTTGCAGCGTTGACAGCGATAGTGTTTGGAGTCGCAACCCTGGTGTCGATGGTCGGCGCCACCCTGGCCGGGTACGAGGGGTTGCGATGGGTGAATTTCGGTCCCCTCGAGCGGTGGTCGCACGTCGTTGCCGGAACCGTGATTGCCGCAGCCGGTTTGTCGGTCATCTACCTGGGGTTGTAAGTGGTCAGGTTCGTTCACGCCTCCGACCTCCATCTCGACGCGACCTTTGGCGGTGTCGATGCCACAGATGACAAGGTCGCGGGGGCGCTTGCGCGGTCCACCATCGAAGCATTCGATCGGGTGATCGATCTCTGCATCGAGAAGGAGGTCGATTTTCTGGTCATCGCGGGCGATTTGTACAACAGCGCCGATCGTAGTCTCGGCGCCGAGATGGCGTTTCAGCGAGGGATGCGGCGTCTCGCCGATGCGGGGATCCCGGCATTCGTGGTTCAGGGCAATCACGATCCGGCTGACGGGTGGTCGGCGGGGCTCGAGCTTCCCGACTCGGTGGTCGTTTTTTCTCCCGAAGCGGTTGAGCGGAGGGAGGTCATCCGGGACGGCGAGGTCGTATGCGCGGTCTATGGCCGCAGCTTCCCGACCCGGCAGGTGACCGAGAATCTCGCCCGCGGTTTTTCGAGGTCGAAGGACGATCCGCTGGCGGTGGGCGTGCTCCACGCCAACGTCGGCGGACGCGAAGGCTGGGACGACTATGCTCCGTGCACGGTTGACGACTTGCGCGCGGCAGAAATGGACTACTGGGCCCTCGGGCACATTCACCTCCCGGGGCGGGTCTCGGACGATCCCCCGGCAGCCTACTCCGGTTCGACCCAGGGGCTGGATCCAGGCGAAGAAGGGCCGCGTGGTTGTTATCTGGTGGAGCTCGACAGCGGCGGCGCCAAGGAAGAGTTCTTCGAGACAGCATCGGTGCTGTGGCGTCGACTCGAGCTGGATGCCACTGATGCCCCCGGTCTCGACGAGCTGAGGGCGGAGGTGAACGCGACCTGTGATCGGGTGCGCACCGAGAGCCGGGACCGCCCGACGATCGTGAGGATCGAAATTGGTGGCCGCACCGATGTTCATGCTGGCCTCCGCCGGCCCGGTGTGCTGGACGACCTCGTCGCGGATCTCCGCGAGGAACAGCTCGGCTGCGAGCCGTGGATCTGGATCGACCGGGTTCGTGACCGGACGAAACCGAATATGGATCTCGACGCCCTGATAGAGGAAGAGGGTCTTCGCGGTGATCTCGTACGTCTTGCGCAGGCCCGCGCTGCCGATTCGGAGGCGGCGGCCGAGATGGTGGCGGAGATCGTGGATCCGGTCCTCGCGAACCTCGCTGTCCGTCCCGAGCTTGAAGAGAGGGCCGATCGGATCATCGAGCGGGCTCGAGATCTGTGTCTTGATCTTCTGTCCGGAGATGGTTCCTGATGGCGATGCGCCTGGTTGCTGCGGAGGCGGTGCGATACGGTGAGCTGGCCGATGTCGTGCTCGGCGACTTTGGGGAGGGGCTCAACCTGGTCCTCGGGCGCAACGAAGCGGGCAAGAGCACCTTCACCTCATTGATCCGTCACGTGCTGTACGGATTTCCCCGTCGCCGCGGCGGCGAACGGCTCTACCAACCGCCGAGCGGAGACGCGCGAGTGGGGCGGCTGGTGTTTGGAGAGGGTGGCGAACGGTGGGTGGTCGAGCGCACCGACGGAGTCCGCGGTGGCGAGGTGACGGTCCAGGGTCCACAGGGAGCGGAGCCGGGAGAGGTTTTTGTCGAACCGATCACCTACGGTGTTGACGCGGGGGTCTATCGGACGGTCTTCGGCTTTTCGCTCGACGAGCTTTCCGATCTGTCGTCCCTGGGTGACATCCAATCCCATCTCTATGCCACAGCCACCGGTCTTCGGGTCAATCCCCACCAGGTGCAAGAAGAGCTGCGCAGTCGGATGGAGGAGCTGTGGGCGCCACGCGCACGTACCAAATACCTCCACCGGCTCAACAAGGAGCTGCAGGAGCTGCGCAAAGAGCGCCGGCAGTACGAGGAGATTGCCGAACGGTTTCGCGACGATCGGGAACGACGGCAAGTGATCGCCCTCGAACTCGAGGAGACAGATGTTGGCTTGGGCGCGACCAGAATGGAGGAGGAACGATTGGCCGCGCTGCTCGCGGAGAGTCGTGCGCTGGAGGAGCGGATCAGAGAGGACGAAGAGGCCGTGGCAGAGCGCCGCCTCGAGGCCCAACAAGCGCGACGTGAGGCCGAGGGCCTCGAGGTCGACGAGGGGCTGCTGGCGTGGGCTCGGGAGGTGGAGGGAATCGGCGCCCGCGTCGAGCTCTTCAGGTCGGAAGCCGAGAGATTGCGGCAAGACGCCGAGAAGCTGCGCGAGATCGAGCGTGACATCGC
>CAYPBC010000015.1:0-12432 GCA_964408845.1 uncultured Thermoanaerobaculia bacterium | reverse complement strand
CCGAGAGATTGCGGCAAGACGCCGAGAAGCTGCGCGAGATCGAGCGTGACATCGCGCGCCGGGCGTCCGGAATGGGTGAGCGGTGGTCGGCCGAGGATGCGAGAAATTTCCAAATCGATATGGATCTCGAGAATCAACTGTACGAGATGGGGGAACGAATTCTTGCCGCCCAGCGTGGGCGGGACGAGACTGCACTGCGCGCCGCGGATGCGCGCGCCGAGCATCGCGAGAGCCGCCGCGCGGCTGAGGAGCGATCCGAGGAGCTCGGACTCGGCGTCGGCGACGAGGTTGCCGATGTTATCGGTGCGCGGTTGGAGACGATCGACCTTCTGATTGCGATTGCGGGAGAACGCCCGGATGCAGGTGCATCCTGGTTCCCCGGGCTCGCAGCTCTGGCGGTGGGAGCGATTCTGGCGGTGGTGGGAGTCGCACTCGGCGATCGCCTGCTGGCTCTTGCCGCCCTCCTCCCGGGCGTGCTCGGCCTTGGATTGTTGGTTGGTGCCCGGCGGACGCGACACCGAGGGCCGGATGTCAAGGCGTTCCTGCCGGTGCTCGGGCTCGAATCGCAGCCGACGCCGGCCGAGCTGATGTGGCTGCGCGATGCGCTCCAGGGTTACCAAAGGCTGTGGACGGTCGAGCGTGAACGTGAGCGGATGGCCTCGGCGAGAGAAGCTACAGCGCTCGCGGCCGCCGCCGCCTACGACGGAGTCTGGGGGGAGTGGCTCGACTGGCTCGGGGAGCACAAGCTGGAGACGTCGTCAAACGGGCCCGGCGGCGTCCGGCGACTCATTGGGCTGCTTCGCGAGATGCGTTCGAGCATCGAGGCTCAGCGCGAAATCGAGGCCCGGATCGAGGAGCGCCGCAGCGGCCTCACCGGGTTCGAGGCGCAAGCGCGCGCGGTCGGCGCGGTCACCGGGGATGTCACGGAGTTCGATGAGGTGCTTCACGGCGTCCGCTCTCTACTCGCCCGCCTGGTGGCGACCCGCGAGGCCGCGGAGACACTTCGGCAGCTCCGATTGAAGGAATCTGCGGCTTTGGAGCGCGCCGAGGTGCTCGAGAGTCGGGCGGAGTCCACCCAATGCCGGCTCCAGGAACTCCTTCGCAGCACGGGAGTCGGGGACGAGGCGCTGCTTGCCGATCTCGAGGCCGCGGTGGCAGTGGCCCGCGACCGGTCGAGCGAGGTGGAGAAAGCGCGGGAAGAGCTCTTGCAGGCTCGCGCGACCCTCGATGGAAGGCTCGAGATCGGGGCGAGGGAATGCGCGTCGGCCGAGCTGCGCCTCGCCGAGACTGGACTCGAGGAACGAGTCGCCGACGGGTTGGAATCCTACGCCGTCAACGCGGTGGCGGAGCGGCTGCTCGGAGAGGCGCTTGAATCGTATGAGGCCGAGCGCCAGCCGGCGGTGATTCAACGCGCGCAGGAGATCTTCTCGAGCCTGACCGATGGACGCTACACCCGCCTCGCAACGCCGATCGGCCGTTTCGAACCGTCGGTGGCCGACAAGAAATCGGCGGGCAAATCTCCCGAGGAGCTGTCGCGGGCGACTGCCGAACAGCTCTTCCTCGCTCTGCGGCTGAGCTACATCGAAAACCTGGCCGGCGCCCACCCGGCGCTCCCGATCCTCATGGACGATGTGCTGGTCAACTTCGACGATCAACGAAGGCCGGCGGCCGCCCGCGTGATCGCCGACTTCGCCGCCGGCCGCCAGATCATCTTCTTCACCTGCCACTCCGCCACCGCCGATGCGTTTGCGGAGGCGGGGGTGAAGGGCTTCCTGGAGCTTGGGTGACGGTGCCAGGTCAGACGATTCCGACGATCTTGGGAAAGCCTCAAATGATGAGGCAGGCTCCTGACAGAGATCGTCGGAATCGTCTGACCTGGCACCGCCTAGGTATCGCTTCGGAGCCGCTTCCAGGCGCGCCGGAGGTCATAGAATCCGTGCAGGTAGCGTGGCGGTCTGGCCTGGTCCTTTCTGGGGTCTCCGCCGGGGGCGAGTAGGGTTTCCCATTTGATGAGATTGGCCTCGTAATAGACGTCGATGAACCGGCGAAGGAGGCGATGGCCGAGGCGTCCCGGCGGGATCCAGAACGAGCCGGCAAGGTCGATGAAGATCACCTGCCCGTCGGGGCGGAGGAGGACGTTCTTATTCGAGCGCGCGTCGAGGTGGAGAAATCCCAGCTCGCCGAGGCGTTCCATCGCGGAACGTAGCTGGGCGAGGTAGTCGTCGCGGTTGTTCGTTCCGTCGACCGCACGGGCTAGTGCGGCACCTTCGACCTTTTCAATCGCCAGCGCGTCGCGGTCGACGCAGCCGAGGAAGGCGGGAAAGAACGGCATCGCGCCCAGATACGCGTAGGCGCGACACTCGTGCCACACCTCGACCCGGCCAATGAGCCGTCGCCACCAGGCGCGGGGGGCAAAGTCCTTGACCACCATCTGGCCGTCCCCGATGTCGACCACCATGACGTCGGCCTTGAAGGGGGCGCCGCGAGTCAGATAGTCCTTGGGCGCGGCGTCGAGTTGCGAGCGCGACGGCCGACGGGGGAGGTCGGAGTCTCTCGGTGGGTCGTGGCCGGCAGGAGGCATGGGTTAATATCTCACCGTGGCCGACATTATTTCACATGTGGACCGGGCCGAGGCGTTCGACCCGGCGCGGCTGATCGGGGCCGAGCCCGTACGCCGCATCGCCGGCCGTAACTCGACCAAGGCGGATGTGCTGTTTTTCGACCTCGGCGACCTGCGAGTGGCGGTCAAGTCGTATGCGCCGCGGGGCGCGCTGATCCGCAACACTCTCGGCCGCTGGTTGATCCGGCGCGAGGCGGCGGCGTACGAGGCCGCGGCGGAGGTGGCCGCCCTGCCGGCTTTCCTCGGTCGTCCGGATCCATTTGCCCTCGCCACCGAGTGGGTCGATGCTGAACCGCTGAAGGCGAGGGAGGGCGCGCTGTTGGACGATGCCCTCTTCGACCGCCTGGCGGCCATCCTCGACGAGCTTCACGGGCGCGGAGTGGCGCTCGCCGATCTCCACCACCGTGATGTGCTGCTGGGCACTGACGGTTCGCTCTACCTGGTTGACCTTGCCACCGCCTGGGTTCTCGGGCCGCGGTCCGGCCTGCTGCGGCGCCGGCTCTTCGACCGCTTCCGGGAGTCCGACCGTGTCAACCTGGCGCGGATGCGGGCTCGGTTCACCGGCGGCGATGTCGAGGCCGCGGTGGCCTCCGTGAGCCCGGAGGCGGCGGCCTGGCACCGACGGGGGCGGAGGGTCAAGGGCTGGCTCGATCGTCTCCGGGGTCGGCGCCGTGGCTGAATGCGGTATCCTTCCGGCAGACCGCAAGGGGGGTTCGAATGAGTGACAAAGAGTACAACAGGTTTCTCGGCGTGCTGCGCCTGGTGGCGCTCTTTGCCGTCGTCGTGGCTCTCATCTATTTTGCCCGGCCGACGGTGCTCAGTGTTGCCGTGGGCTTCGTCTTCGTGTTCCTCGGAGAGTCGGTCCGTTTCTGGTCCTCGGGGCTGCTCCTGAAAACCAAGGAGCTGATGACAGCGGGCCCCTACCGATACACTCGCAACCCGTTGTATCTCGGCCGGTTTCTGATCCTCACGGGCGTGATCATCATGGTGAACCTGCCCAATTACCTGAGCTTGATCGGGCTCGTGGTGGGGTGGGGGTGGTTTCTCGGCGTCTACATGCGGCGCAAGGAGCAGGTGGAGCCGGCGAGGTTGCGCGAGGAGCACGGTGAAGCCTATGACCGCTACTTCGAGGCCGTGCCGGCGTTGTTTCCAACCTTCCGGCCATTCGCGGACTACATCCCGGCAAGCTGGTCGGCGGAGCGAATGTTGCGAAACCGCGAGTACGCGATGGTCATTGGACTCGCCGGCATCAGCGCCTACCTCCTGTGGCGGGCGCTAACGCAGTAATCAGTGATCGAGTTATCAGTGATCAGTAACCAGTCTGATCACTGATCACTGATTACTGATCACTTGGTCTCCGGTTGGGTTGAAAACCCGGCGTTCACTCCTGGAACTGAAGCTCGTGCAGGTGGGCGTAAAGCCCTCTCAGGGCCATCAATGTCTGGTGGTCACCCTCCTCGACGATGCGGCCGTTGTCGAGGACCACGATCCGGTCCGCCTCACGGATGGTGGCGAGGCGGTGGGCGATGACGAGACTCCCGCGTCCCTCGAGCAGCACCTTCATCGCTTCCTGGACGAGGTTCTCCGACTCGGCGTCGAGGGCTGATGTGGCCTCGTCGAGAACCAGGAACGGCGGGTCCTTGAAGAGCGCGCGGGCGATGGCGAGCCTCTGACGCTGACCCATTGACAACCGGGCGCCGTCCTCGCCGAGGCGGGTCTCGTAGCCTTCGGGCAGATTCATCACGAAATCGTCCGCCTGAGCGGCGATGGCGATCTCGCGAACCCGCTCCAGCGGTACATCCTGCCGACCCGCGGTGATGTTGAGGAAGACGGTTGCGTCGAAGAGGATCGTCTCCTGGGTCACGAGTCCGATCTGGTCCCGCACCGACTCGAGCGTGAGCGCGCGAAGATCGTGCTCATCCATCAAGACCGCGCCCGACGTGGGATCCGCGAAGCGCATCATGAGGTTGGCGAGGGTCGTCTTCCCGGCGCCCGACGGGCCGACAAGGGCGACCATCTCGCCGCGGCGTATTTGCAGCTGGATGTCCTTCAGCGCCGGTTCATCCGTGCCGGGGTAAACATAGTCGACGGTGTTGAAACGGATCTCTTGCGGCGTCTGCTCGAGGGTGACTGCGTCGGGGGGCGTGGTCACCTCGTGCGGCCAATCGATCATCGTGAAGACCCGCTGGGCAGCCGCCAGTGCCTGCTGGATTTCGACGTTGATCGAGTTCAGGCGGCGCATCGACATGAAGAGGAAGGCCAGACCGCCGAGCACGACGACGAAGTTTCCGGGGTCGATGGCCCCGCCCATAATGCCCTTGCCCGCTGCATAGAACAGCGCGCCTCCGGCGACGGCGCCGATGAACTCGATGATCGGGCCCGAGGCGGCGGCCGCTTTTCCGGCCTGAAGATCAACCTTGAATAACCGTGCGAGCGCGTCCCGAAACCGCGTGCTGGCGATCTCTTCCATCTCAAATGCCTGAATGACCTTGACTCCCGTGATCGACTCCTTGAGCAGGTTGGAGGCTTCGGCGATCTGCTCCTGGGAGCGGGTCGAGGCCTTGCGCAGACGCCGTCCGAGCCTCATGACGGGGTAGCCCATGATCGGCAGGACGAGGAGAGCGACCAGGGTCATGCGCCAGTCGTAGATGAGCACCAGGATGAGCATCGCCGGCGCCATCGCGCCGACGCGGACGAGATCGGCGAGGACCTGGGTCGAAACCCTCTGAATGCGCTGTACGTCGTTGAGCAGACGCGACATCACCAGCCCGGTCTGGTGTATGCGGAAGAAGCTCGGCGCCTGATAGATGAGCGAAGAGTACAGATCGGTCCGCAGATCGCGGATGATCGCGGCCCCCGTCTTGGTGGTCAGGTACTCGCCAAGGAAGAGGAAAATACCGCGGACGAAATAGATGCAGATGAGCAGGAACGGCACCTTGACCAACGGATCCCGATGCAACCAATCCGACAGCTCCGCTACCGGCAGCCAGTCGATCACCCGGTCGAGGAGGTCCGGATCCGCCTCCGTCGCGACCGATTCCTCGACCGCCGGCGATTTGGCGAGCAGGACCTCGTTGACCATCGGTTTGAGGGTGGCGACCACCATCGACATCAACACCCCGGCCAATGCCAGCATGACGGTGGCCGCGGCCATCTGCGCGAGATATGGACGCATGTAGCTCAGGAGTCGGCGGAGCTCGGTCACGGGCAGATGTTAGCAGGGTTCGGGGTGCAGGGTGCAGGGTGCAGGGTTCAGGGTTCAAGTGGTCCCTGTGCCCTGTGCCCTGTACCCTGCGAACATCTGAACTCCTCCAGCACGGGTATGTCGTTCCTCTCGAGGAGGCTCATCAACGCCAGCAGGACCTCGGTCTGGAGATCGGGGTTGTTCGGCTCGCCGAGTGGGAAGCCGAGGGGGTAGGGCACCGCGAGCGCCCGTGGGGGTTGAATCTTGCGGGTAATATTCGGAAGCATCGTAATTGACGCCGTGGGAATGCCACGGTGTTCAATCTCCGCCTGTGCCAGACCGACGGTCTGCATGCACACCGGTCACACGGGAACCATCAAGGCCACATCGACGCTGTCCGATATCAGGAGATTCCCGACCTCCGGCAGAGTCTCTTTGACCAGCCGGCCCGGCGCGGTGATCAAACCGGTCAGTGACACGTGCCGGGGCGCCACCGAGCCGATCACTCCGTCGGCCGCCAGCTCATGGAGCCGGTCGAGTGGAAGACCCATGTTGCGATCGGCCTCGACGCCGTCATGGGAGAACGACTCCGAGCGGTGATACTCCTCGAGAGGCTGGAGGTCGGTATCGGCGGGAATGATGCGATAGCTGTAGTCGCCGCCGCGCACCGAGCCGCTGAACGGCTCGTCGCCCGGAACCACGAACCCCGCGGACGAGACGAGGGCGACACGGCTCTCAGAAAGCGGTTTCACGAGCCGCGCCACCGGGACCGGGTCGATCCTCCGCCATCGGTAGGTCTTGAGGAAGATGCGGAGGCTGTCGCTCAGGTCTTGACGTTGTGCCATGCCGTCACAGGGTACCACCTTGGACGAACTTGGAATTAGGAATTTCCATCCGCCCGGGCACAGGGTTCAGGCTAGAGGGTACAGGGTTCAGGGTACAGGGTTCAGGGGGGTACAGGGTTCACGGGGTACAGGGTGCAGGGGGCGTCCCTGTGCCCTGAACCCTGTACCCTGAACCCTGCTGCGTTACAATCTGCGCCATGAAGATTCCTGCTGTCCACCGTGTGTCCCTCAGTGTCCTCCTCGTTCTGTCGGCTGTCCTCATTCTCACTCCGGTTTCGACGCTCGATGCCGCGGAAGAGGCAGTGGTGCTGCAACCCGTCGAGCGGATTCTGCCGTCGGGAGCGAAGGCCCTGCTGTGGCCGCGGCCGGGGTCGGGAACGGTGCTGGTCACGGTGGCGGTGCCGGCCGGGTCGGAGGATGAGCCGCTCGAGATGGGGGGGCTTTCCCACTACCTCGAGCACCTCCTCTTTGATGGTTTCGACGATCTTGACGAAAGGGGAGTGACCGAGGCCTTTGAAAGACTCTCGGCCTACATGAATGCCTTTACCCGTGAGCAGACGACGGTCTACTTCGCCCTCGTGCCCCACGAGGATGCGGTCGCAACCGCCGAGCTCATGGTCGGCATGCTCACCCGTTCCACGATCGGAGGGGCGGTCTATGACAAGGAAAAGAAGGTCATCCTCGAGGAGCTGGCCAAGGACCACGCCTCGCCCGACGGCCTCAAAGAGGAGGAATTACGAGCGGTTCTGTGGGCGGGCACGCCGCTCGAACATCCCGTGGGCGGGACCGTGGAGACCGTCACGAATACCTCCCGCGACGAGGTCGTGAGCTACTGGCGAGCTCGCTACGTTCCCAGCGGTTTCCGGATACTGATCACCGGCGACCTGCCGATTGCCGGACTCGAGGAGGCTCTCGCTCCGTTCGCTGTTCTCGAGGCCGAGACAAGCCCGCCGCCCCGCCAGGATCCGCTGGCGTGGCCGGGCTGGGGTGAATGGGCTGCCGCGCCGGCGCCCGAGGCGCCTGAGGGCGGTAGATCAATGCCCGCAATGGGGATGGGTCACGGGATGCCAGGCGGCGACGCCGGCCCGGAGGGTGGCACCCTGGACTTGGTTGTGGCGGCCTCCGATTCGCTCGCCAAATCGGCGACCTCGCTCGAGCTCGTTTCACGATGGCTGACCGATTCCTCCGGACCGCTGGCCGCGGCCCTGATCCCGGAGTTTGCCCGCAGCGTGAGCGTGGCCCACCTACCGCGGGAACCGCGTGATGTGGTTGAGGTCCGTATCGAAGCCGCCGTCGGTGTGAACCCTGAAGACCTCCTCGCGCGCACGCTCGGCGTCCTCGCAGCCGCCGCGGCGGGGCCCGAGGATGGCGAGGTGCTGGAGATTCAGCGCTCCTGGACCGCGGAGCGGGCGCTTGATGGCCAGCGTTTGCACTATGCCGCCGTCTTCTACGGCGATGCCCTGGCGTCGACGCGGGGCGATCTTGCCGAGGCGGTCGAACCAGTGGAGGTGGCTCCGGACGGGGTGCGGGCCGCTGCGGCGGAGCTGTTTATGAGCGCGGGGGGCCGCACTCGCGCGGCGTGGCTGGGCGACGGAGGCCCGGCACGACGATCTGCCCTGCCAGATGCCATTGCACCGGTTTCAGAAGCCCGCCGATCAGCTCTCGAATCGGGTCCCCTCGGAAGCGTCGTTGCGACCCTCGACAACGGGCTTGTCGTCGGCATCCTTCCCGAGACCGGCAGCACGGTATTTGGGATCCACCTCCTGGTAGCCGATCGCACGCTCTTCGAGCCCGCAGGAGCGCCCGGGGTGTCGGATCTCATCCATCGGCTGTTGGCCGGCGGCACGGTGCTCGGTGGGAGCCGTGACCTGGAAGGCCGGATCGAACGTGCCGGTCTCGAGATCAAACCGGCGGACTCACCGGCGATTCCATTCGACAATCGCTACCACGTCCCGGACTTTTCTTATGTCCGCATCGAAGGACCATCCGACAGCCTCGCCGAAGCAATCGAGATTCTGGCTGAGATGGTGCGGGTGCCGGCGTGGGACGAGGAAGGTTGGCGAGAAGCCGTCGACGGATATCGCGCCGAACGCAAGGCCGACAACCGGGGCGGGGAAAAGGCCAAACAGCTCTTCTTCGCCACTCTTCTGGGGGCCGATAACCCGCTGGCAAAACCGGTATCAGGCCCTCTCGACGCCCCGATTGCGGATGAAGCCGAGATCAAGACGGTGTGGGAGAGTTGGCCGAACGGCTACTTTGCCCCCGATCGCTTGGTGCTGACGGTGGCGTCGCCGCTTCCCGCCAGCCAGACCCTCGAGCTGATCGAGGGCTCGTTCAGCGGAGGACCGGCGGCAGGACCCCGACGCGGACCGTATCCCGCGCAGCAGCCGGCCGCCGAGGCGCCGACCGTGGAGATCGGTGATGCCCCCCAGGTCACACTGCTGTGGGGACGGATCGCAGACGTTGAGGCGGCCGACCGGGCGCCTCTGCTGGTGGCCATGGATGCTCTCTCCGATCGGATGACAGCCGTGATCCGCGAGCGCGAAGGTCTGGCCTACCGTCTCGGCGCCGGTGTCCGCGCGGTGCCGGGTGGCGCGTGGATCCTGTCGGCGTCGGTGGGAACGCGCCCGGAGAACAGCGAACGGGTCGCCGCCCTGCTCGCGGAGCTTGTTGAAGGGGTTTCCGACCAGCCGATGTCGACCGACGACCTGGAACGTCTCAACGCCCGCCGCCGGCGCAGCCGCATGCTGCGCGGGCTGTCGGCCGCATCGCGCGCCTATCGCGTCGGACGCGCCCTCTTCGAAGGTGACGGTTCGCCGTTGGCGGTGGGCGAGGCGGCCTATGCGGCGGTGACCCCGGCACAGGTGCAGGCTGCGGCCGAGAAGTATCTGGTGGCGGAGGAAATGGTGCTGGTGGTCACGCCGTAGCCGCCGACACGACGGGTTCAGGGTGCAGGGTGCAGGGTTCACCGGACGTCTGCCACCCAATAGCGGTGATTCAGTCGCGTTGTTGGCGCCGGAGTACCAGTCCTCTGATGTTGAATACGATGGAGATGGCGATCAGGCTACCCGAGAGGCCCGCGACAAGACCCCGCCAGAAGTCGGTTGTTGGGTGGAGGAGCAGCAGGGCGACGACGCCGGTGGTCAGGCAGAACATTCCTGCGGTGATGAACGCGTTGGGATTGTCGAGGCGATTTCGAAGAAGCATTCTTCTTTCTCCAATCGATCTCAATCGGTCAGCCGGTACCAGGCCATGGCGGTGAGCTTGACCGCCGCCATGGTGGCGCCAACCGCAAACAGGTCCCAGCGCCAGACGTCGTTGACGTAGTACTGATAGGCGAAGAGCCCGATCGCCAGCACGCCGCCGATGACCCCAGCGAGGCTGGTCGATCTGAGGCGGTGGGTGAGAAAACGTTCGTCGATCTCTTTCCCGATGATGGGGATCATCATTTCAATCCTCCAGCGTGAAGATGTCGTCGGTCGGAATTTCAAAGACCTTGGCGAACTTGAGCGCCAGCGGCAGGCTGGGCACATAGCGGTTGCGCTCGATGGAGTTGACGCTCTGGCGAGAGACACCCGCCGCGGCGGCCAGCTGCTGCTGGGTCCAACCCCGCTCGCTGCGAAGCTCCTTGACCCTGTTTGTGATCTTCTCCGCCATGTCAAGCTCACTTTCCATAGCCAATATGGGGCGTGATCTCTGATTTGTCAAGTCTACTTGACATCGAGAGTGAGGCTCCTTGGGACTGATGCTGGATGCTCGATACTCGATCCGCCCGCCCACCTCAAAAGCCGTGGATGACATCGAGCATCCAGCATCCAGCATCCGGGCACCGGAGTAGGTGCTGTAAGCTCTCCCCACAGCAACCGATCGGGGGAATCATGTTCGAGTGGATGACTCAACCTCAAGCTTGGATCGCGCTGGGCACGCTGACAGCGCTCGAGATCGTCCTCGGGATCGACAACATCATCTTCATTTCGATCCTGTCGGGGCGGCTACCGCGGGAGCAGAGGGCGCGTGCCCGCACTCTCGGGTTGGCGGGGGCAATGGTCACGCGGATCGCGCTGCTGGCATCACTCGCGTGGCTCTCACACCTGACGACGGTGCTCTTCATGATCTCCGATCACGCGGTCACCCTGCGTGACGTGATTCTCTTTGCCGGCGGTCTGTTCCTGCTCGCAAAGGCGACCTTCGAGATCCACCACAACCTCGAGGGAGAAGAGGAAGAACATGGTCGCAAGGCGGCGGTTTCCTTCGCGGGGGTGATCGCGCAGATCATGGTCCTCGACATCATCTTTTCGCTCGACTCGGTGATTACCGCCATCGGCATGGCCAACTATCTGCCGGTGATGGTGGTGGCGGTGGTGCTCGCGGTGCTGGTCATGATGATGGCGGCGGGGCCGATCTCCGATTTCGTCGAGGACCACCCGACGATCAAGATCCTCGCCCTGAGCTTCCTGATCCTGATCGGCATGTCGCTGGTGGCGGAGGGCCTCGGCCAGCACATTCCCAAGCCCTACATTTACTTCGCCATGGGCTTCTCGGTCTTTGTCGAGATGCTCAACCTGCGGATGCGGCGGGGGAGCTGGGAGACGCCGCCAGTGAGGCTGCGGCAGCGCATCGCCCCGCGGCGCCCCTCGCCGTTGCCGCCGAGAATGCGTATGATCGACGGCGACTGATGTCAGGCGTGCCGTACTTGCTTTCCCGTTCGCTGCTCTTCCGCCTCGATCCCGAGACGGCGCACGCGCTGTCGCTGACGGCGATCGCGCGAGTGGGACGGATGCCCGGTCTGCGATCGGTGGTAGCCTCACGGTTCTGCGTGCCCGATGCCGATCCGGTGGAGGCCTTCGGTCTGAGCTTCCCAAACCGGGTTGGGTTGGCCGCCGGGTACGACAAGGACGGCGACGGTTGGCGGGGGCTTGCGTGCCTCGGCTTTGGCCACATCGAGGTTGGGACGGTGACTCCCGAGCCGCAATCGGGGAACCCCAGACCGCGGGTCTTCCGGTTAGTGGAGGAACGCTCGGTGATCAACCGCATGGGTTTCCCGGGGCGCGGCGCGGCCTACGTCGCCGAGCGGCTGCGTGGTCGCAGGGCGGGTGGGCCCGTGATCGGAGTCAACATCGGCAAACAGAAGACAACGCAGCTCGAGGATGCGGCGAACGATTACGAGGAGCTGGTCGACGTCTTCGCGCCGCTTGCCGACTACCTGGCTGTCAATATCTCTTCTCCCAACACGCCGGGGCTGCGGCGGTTGCAGGAGCGTGGCTTTCTGGGCGCCCTGTTGGGGCGGGTGGCGGCTCGCCGCGACGAGGTCGCCGACCGCATCGGCCGCAGGACTCCGGTACTGGTCAAGCTGGCGCCCGATCTCACCGACGAGCAGCTCATGACCGCGGTGGACGTGATCGTGGAGTCGGGTCTGGAGGGCGTCATCGCCACCAACACCACCATCAGCCGCACGGGTGTAGATGGCCCCCTGGCAAAGGAGGAGGGCGGGCTTTCGGGCGCTGCGCTGACCGACATGAGCACGCGGATGGTGGCGAGGATTCACGAGCATACGGCCGGCGAGATCCCGATTGTCGGCGTCGGCGGCATCATGGGCCCCGCGGACGCCCGCGCCAAGCTCGATGCCGGCGCCACCCTGGTTCAGGTCTACACCGGGCTCGTCTACGAAGGCCCCGGGATGGTGAAGCGAATCCTCCGAGGGATCGGGTAGTCAGTGAAACGTTAGAACGTTACACGTTAGAACGTTGAGCAACCGATCGGGGTGGGTGGGAACGTTCTAACGT
>CAYPBC010000014.1:0-17401 GCA_964408845.1 uncultured Thermoanaerobaculia bacterium | reverse complement strand
GCACTTTCGCAAGCAACCAGAGCGCAAGAGCTTGGTGCAGATCGCCGGTGAGAATCACTCATCTTGGGCTCACGTCGCGCCAAGTTGCGTGTAAACCAGGTCGAGATACTCTTCATGAACTTCGATGAGGTACTCCGCGCGGAGCTTCTCTACGAGGCCTCTGGTCTGGCTCTCATATGACTCTGCGGATCTCTGGCGACGGAGCTGCTGACTCACGTCCTCGAAGGGTTGGTATCCCGCGGGAATCCGCCGCACCATACGAATGACCTGGATTCCCCCCGGCACCGGAATCGGATTGGTTATTGCGCCGTCGTCGAGCCCTTCCAACGCCTGTGCGAGATCCGCACGGCAGTCATCCACCGGAATCTCTCCCAAATCCTGCAGATCCACTCCGGCCAATGTCGCCTCGGCCTTGAGGTCCGCACCGTCACGGACTCGGCTCACCATCCCCTGAGCCATTCGTTCGGCCTGGGCAAGACCGGCATCGTCGTCCACCGGGATGAACACCTGTTCGAGCTCGACCATTGCCGGCACCAGATAGTTGTCCTTATCCTGCTCATACTGCTGCCGCAATTCCTCTTCGGTGATTTCGACCGGGCGCACCTCGCCCTGCACCGCACGCTGGAGCATGATCGTTTGCCTGTATCGTTCGCGAAGCCCTTCGACAGACAGACCCGAGGTCTTGAGGGCCTGTTCCCAAGCCTCGTCGTCCTGCAGGTTGTTTTCCTCGCGGAGATTTGCGATCGCTTGATCAACCATCTGGTCGTCGACAACGAGACGTTTTTCAGTGGCGCGCTCCATCAGCACGAGCTCGTTGACGACCTCCTTGAGGAGAATCTCGACGAACTGGTGCAGTTCCTCGGTGGTCGGCTGCTGCTGAACCTGGATGAGCTCTTGCCGGACCCTGTCGGTAAATTCCGTGACCGTGATGATCCGGTCGTTGACCCTGATGAGGGGTCCTTCCAACAGGATTCGCTCGCCGGCTCCGACAACCACCACCATCGCCATCAACGCGATGACGAGGTTGACAACCCCATTACGCATCACCATGACCCTCCGCATACCCGCCACTGTATGAAAACCACAGGAACTCTTCATGAACATCGACCCCGATCTCCATTGCCAACCCGAGAATACATTTGCGGAAAAACTCTCGCGCCTGCCGCTGGGCAAACTCAGTACGCACCGCGACCTCAACATTGCTGCGATCTGAAGGGCCCGGCGGCACGACCTCCAACACCTGAAAGACATGGTACCCGGACGGACCCTGAACGGGATCCGAGAATGAACCGGCTTCGAGGGAAAAGATCACCTCGTCGATTTCCGGCGTCAAGCTCCCCTGATCGAAAAACCCGAGCTTACCTCCGTCCGCGGCATTGGGCGCGCGGCTCACCTCGCGCGAAAGCTCGACAAAGTCCTCGCCCGCTGCTAACCGCTGACGCGCAGCCAACGCCTCTTCATACGTATCCACGAGCAGCTGTCTCACATGAGCTCGCGCCGGACGCTCCACTTCCAACTGCCGGGCCACCTTGTCGGCAATCTCAGTCTCGTCGGGGGCCGGGGGCGAGCCACAGAGCTCGTCGAGCAACCACTGCATTTCGGCCGGTCCCAGGGCCAACGGATCCGCCACCGCAGCCACATCGCGCCCGCGGGCGGCCTCCAATACCACCAGGCGGTCGAGGTATTGATCGAGCAGCCGCGATGTCACATTCGAGCCCACCCCCTGCCAGCCTTCACCCGTCACCTCGGTCACAAAATCCTGGAATGGAGCGATCTCCAGCTGCCTGCTGCCGACCCGCGCAACAGTGTCACCACTACCGCCGCAGCCCACAGCTCCAACCAACGCGAGCACGGCAAAGCACCTGCGAATACAATCAAACGCGACCATCCGCGAAGACTAGCACGGATGCTGGGTGCTCGATGCTCGATGCTGGATGCTGGATGCGTCCATCCCGGAGCGGGCCCAGGGTTCAGGGTTCAGGGACCACCCTGTACCTTGAACCCTGTGCCCTGTACCCCGGTGGGTGGGAGCGATCGGCGGTAGAGGGGGCGGAGGATCCAGCCGAAGACGCTCCCCATCGGTCGCCCGGTGGCGACCGAGCCGAGGCGCAGCAGACCCTCCCCCACGAGGAAGAAATCGAGCACGAGTATCAGAAGGCCGGCGCTTGCAAGGTCGCTGCGAAGATTGACCAGACCGCCCACCAGCTCCGCTGCCGCGCCAATTGTTGTCAACCAGATGGGCCGCACACCGAGATGAGCGCCCCAGAGCTCCTGGTCGGAACGCGGTCCCAGTGTGACCGCTGCCGTCGTCAGCATCGTGCGCAGGAAGGACGGCGGCTCCGAATCCATGTGCGGCGGCACGTATGTGCTCCCTGGCGGTGGCAGCAAATGCATGATCGTACCGGTCGACCCCGCATCAGGGCATCGTCGGAACCGATAGACCCAGAACCGACCCTCCTGACCTGTACGATCGAGACGGTAGAACCGTCCCCGATATCTCAAAATGCCACCGCCATCCCAGTCTTTTCGATAGATGGGCGAAATCAGCTCGAGGATGCCGTCTGATTCGTCCAGACGTCGAAGCTCGGGCGCCGTGGTCTCGCGAAACGGCTCTTTCTTCGGCGCCAGCAGACCGAGGGGTAGACCGAGCGCCGATCCGACCGGCTCGCCATCGGCCGCGACCAGGGCCAACCGCACCATGCCCTCGACAACCAGCAGCGGTCCGACGACCACAGCCCAATGCAACCATGCGGGTAAGAACCAATCGCCACCAAAGGCCAGGGCGAACGCCTGAATGAGCCCGAGGCTGCCCACCAGGATTTCAGCAACCACCGAAAACCAGATTGCCGACTCGGCCGGGAAGTTCCAGTTTTCGGCCCAACATTTCTGCAGCCGCGCCGGCGCCAAACCGAGCAGCGGCAGAAGCGGTATCGTCCATATTCGCATCCGCTGCCTTCGGCGTTGGGTATCCACCCGTTCTCCGAGCACGCTCACGGTCTCGGCATCGAGTCGGACAACCCCCCGCATCGCCGAGGCCTCTTCCCAGAGACGCAGCACCCACCGATCACCGGCGCCCGCCGCCACCCGCCCGATGACCTCGCAGAAATGCTCCCGCCACAGCACCGCAGTGCCCGGCGTCTGCCCCATGGCCACTCTCCAACCGAGATCGAGGCGCGGGCTGGTCACGATCAGCTCGCCGCCCGGCGACGGACTTACGAAGACGCCATGACCAAGGTCTTCGCAATGCAATGGGTCCATGGAGTCATCGTATCAGCGATACGACGTTACAACGTGGAGGCGTTTTCCTGGAGGGCGGTGAGGAAGCGCAGAACGTCGCCCGTACCGGCGTCATCCTCAGCGACCGCAAAGGTGATCTCACCGGAGGGGCTCACCTGGGCGCCCGGGCGGGCGGTGACGACCTCCGCAAGCCGCGCTGACGGCGTGACCGATGGGTCCAACCGCAGTCGCCAGCGGCGTCCTCGACGGGCCACCGACATCACTCCGGCGCCGCGCGCCATCACCCGCACCCGCTGCGCCTGGGCCAGGGCCTCGACCTGCGGCGGCGCCTGTCCATAGCGATCCGTCATCTCCTCGAGCAGCGCCGCCAGTGCTGTCTCGTCGTCACAGGCGGCGAGACGCTTGTAAAAGCTCAGGCGTAACGCCGGCTCTGGCAAATAGCGTTCCGGGAGCTGCAGATCCATTCCCAACCGGAGTTCGACCTCTCGCCGGATCGCCGCCGGGCGCCCCTCGAGCTCCGCCACCGCCTCCTCCAGGAGCTGGCAGTAGGTCTCGAAACCAACCGCCTCGAGAAAACCGTGCTGCTCGGCGCCGAGGAGGTTGCCGGCGCCCCGGATCTCGAGGTCTCGCGCCGCGATCCGAAAACCGGCGCCAAGCTCGCAGAACTCCTGGATGGCGGCCAGGCGGACGCGGGCCGGTGGCGTCAGTACCTTGCCGGGGGGCACCAGAAAATAGGAGAAAGCGAGGCGCTCTGACCGCCCGACTCTGCCTCGCAACTGGTAGAGCTGGGCGAGCCCGAATCGATCCGCCCGGTTGACCAGCAGGGTGTTGGCGTTGGGGATGTCGAGCCCGTTCTCGATGATGGCGGTCGCAAGCAGGACATCGGCCTCGCCATCGAGGAAGGTGCGCATGGCGCTCTCGAGGTGGCGTTCCGACATCTGTCCGTGGGCCACGACCACCCGCGCCTCTGGCACCACCCGCCTCAGCCAGTCGGCGAAGGCGCCCATCGAGCGCACCCGGTTGTGGACGAAGTAGGTCTGGCCACCCCGCTCCATTTCGTAAAGCACAGCTTCGCGCACGATTTCCTCGGAGAACTCGATGACCGAGGTCTCCACCGCCTGCCGGTCCCGCGGCGGCGTCTCGATGATTGAAATGTCGCGCAGACCGCTGAGGGAAAGATTGAGGGTGCGGGGAATCGGGGTCGCCGACATGGCGATCACGTCAACCTCGGTGCGCAACTTCTTGAGGCGTTCCTTCTGGGCGACGCCGAAGCGCTGCTCCTCGTCAAGAACGAGCAGCCCGAGGTCGCGGAAGTGAATAGTGTCGGCCAACAGCCGATGGGTTCCGACCACCACGTCCACACGGCCCTCGGCAAGCCCCTCGGTGGTTTCCCTGACCTGGGCGTTTGATGAGAATCGCGACAGCATTCGCACCTCAACCGGAAACCCTTCGAACCGTCGGCGAAAGGTTTCACGGTGCTGCTCGACGAGAATCGTCGTCGGTGCGAGTAGAGCGACCTGCTTGCCTTCGAGCACCGCCTTGAAAGCGGCGCGGATCGCAACCTCGGTTTTCCCGTAACCGACATCGCCGCACAGCAGCCGGTCCATCGGCCGCTCGGACTCCATGTCAATCTTGATGTCTTGAACCGACCGTTCCTGATCCGGCGTGAGATCGAACTCGAATGCATCCTCGAACTCCCGCTGCCACGGCGAGTCCGGCGAGAAGGCGAAGCCCCGCACCGTGTGACGAACCGCCGCGAGACGCAGGAGTTCGGCCGCCATTTCGCGTACCGCTTTCTTGACCCGCGCCTTGCGTCTTCGCCAGGTCCCTCCACCGAGGCGATCGAGCTTGGGATTGACGTCGGCATCACCGCCGGCAAATTTCTGGATCAAATCCGCTCGTTCGACCGGCACTAGCAACGAGTCCCCGCCGTGGTAGGCGAGGGCCAACATCTCGATCTCTCGGCCCTCGACCGCCACCAGTCTGAAACCCGTAAAACGCCCGATTCCGTGGTCCAAGTGTACGACCAGATCTCCAGGACGGAGATCACGCAGATCCGACGCGAATACCCCCTTTCCGGAACGCCGCCGCCGTGGCGTCGGGGCGGCGGTAAGATCGCGGCGCCCATACACCGCGAGCCCGCCATCCCATACAAAACCGTGCTGCGGCCCGCCCTCGACAATGGCTACCCCGCCGGCGGCCGGTGGCGCAGCGACCGGCTCGATCCCCCCTTCGCGCAGCAGATGGGCGAGGCGCCGACTCTCTCCTGCGGTGGCCGCTACCAGGACCTGCGCCATATCCTGCCCCCGTCGCGAACGAATCGTCGGCACGAGATCGGGGAGACGACGGACAAAGCTCTCGACAGGGTGGGTGGAAAGACGCCGCCAGGTCGTCGAGCCATCCACCAGCTCGAGGCTTTCCAGCCGTAGCGAGGCGTCTTCGATCAGCCCTCGGAGGTGTTCCGGCGTTCGCAACAGGCGGTCGGGCGGTGGGAGATCCACCGAACGACGGCGGAGACCCTGCCACTCCCGCTCCTGGACCGTCCACCATCTTCCAAGCTCGCCCAAGACCTCGTCACGTTCGCAGACGATGGTCTGGTCCGCCAGATCGAACCAGCTCGTCGATTCGCCGCCCAGGTGCAGCGCGCCCCACCACAGGCGCCGTTCGGCACCCTCCACCATCTGCCCGGCCAGTGCGGGAAACTCGCCCTCGAGCTGCGCGGCCACCTCGAGCAGCCGATCCGGATCTGCTGGGAAGAGGTTGAGAGGAAGCACCGAGGCACGCTCGACCTCGTCGCCGCAGCTTCGCTGTGTGGCGGGGTCGAAGGCTCTGATCGACTCCACCCTGTCGTCATCGAGCTCGACACGAAGACCCGTCTCTCCTCCAGGGTGGAGATCAACCACCCATCCGCGCATCGCAAACTCGCCCGCCTCCTCCACGAGATCGACCCGGTGGTATCCGGCCGCCGAAAGACGGCCCGCCAGCACGGATGGATCGATGCGCTGCCCAAGCTCGATCTCGTGCACAGCATTCGATATCGCGTGCGGCAACGGTATGGGCGATGAAAGGACACGCGCAGGAACGACAACGACATCCACATCGCCCGAAGCCACCCGGTGCATGACGTGCACGGCCTGCAGCCGCGCGGCCAGAGGCGGCTCGGCGCCGAGATACGGGCCTGCAAGCTCGGCCGGCACGACCGCCGCCCGGATACCGGGCGCCAGCAGACCCAGCCCCGCTGCCAGATCCTCCGCGTCTGCCACGTGCGGCACCACGATGAGAGCCAGACGATCCGGCCAACCATGAACGGCCAGGGCGGCCACGGCCAGCGAACGGGCCCCGGCATCGACGCCGCCCACTGCGGCGCCTGGAGCACCACGCTCCAACTCGCGCGCCAACGCACTCAAGTCAGGGAGGGGGTATTTCATATCCGTGACGGTGCCAGGTGAAACAAAGTTAACAAAGCCACGAATACTCCCAGTTGACGATAGTCCGGATGACGGCAGAAAGCGCTGGCCCTACCTCGGAACAATTGCTTTGTTAACTTTGTTTCACCTGGCACCGCGTCTGGCTTCACACCATCTTCAACATATGCCCCATTTTGCGCTTTTTCGTTTCGAGGTACGACCGGCTGCTGTCGGTGGGCGGTACCTCCAGGGGTACCCGCTCGGCAATTTCCAGACCAAATCCGCGCAGCGCCGTGTATTTTTTCGGATTGTTGGTCATCAAACGCAACCGCCGCGCACCGAGATCGAACAGGATTTGAGCGCCGGTTCCGTAATCGCGGGGATCGGGCTTGAAACCCAGGTGGAGGTTTGCCTCGACCGTATCCTCTCCCCTGTCCTGGAGCTCGTATGCGCGTAGCTTGTTGAACAACCCGATTCCACGCCCCTCCTGGAGTAGATACACGAGGATCCCCGAGCCCTCGTCCGCAATCTGGCGCATGGCAGCGTCAAGTTGATCGCCGCAGTCGCAGCGGCGGGAACCGAAGACGTCGCCGGTGAGACACTGCGAGTGGACCCGCACCAGCACCGGCTTTGCCGGGTCGATCTGGCCCATCACCAGCGCGATATGCTCCTCGCCGTTAACCCGATTGCGGTAGGCGTAAATGCGGAAGTCCCCGGCAACGGTCGGCAGGGCCGGCCCGGCCACACGTTCGACCAGCTTTTCGGTCCGCATCCGGAAGGCGATGAGATCCGCCACCGTGAGAATTCCGAGTCCGTGCTCCCGTGCGATCTCCTGCAATCGCGGGAGACGCGCCATCTGACCGTCGTCATCCATGATCTCGCACAGCACGCCCGCCGGTGTGAGGCCGGCCATTCTCGCGAGATCGACCGACGCCTCGGTATGACCGGCCCGCTTGAGCACGCCTCCCCGGCGTGCCCGCAGCGGAAACGTGTGCCCGGGCATCTGAAGGTCATCCGGCCTCGTCTTCTCGTCAACCAACGCCCGCACCGTCGCCGCCCGGTCGTGGGCCGAGATGCCGGTGGTCGTCCCCTCCTTGGCCTCGACGCTGACCGTGAAGGCGGTTCCGTGGGTGGAGGTGTTCTTCTCCACCATCAACGGCAGCTCGAGCGCGTCGCAGCGGCTCGGGGTCAACGAAACACAGACCAGGCCCCGACCAAACCGGGCCATGAAATTGATCGCCTCGGGCGTCACCTTATCGGCGGCGAAGATCAGATCACCCTCGTTCTCGCGGTCCTCGTCGTCGACCACGATGATCTGCTCGCCGCGGGCCATACGCACCAGCGCCTCGTCCACGGTGATAAAGACGCCGTCCTCTCGATCCGTCATGCACATCTCCCGGTGCCGCCGTCGCGCGGCGAAACCGAATATTAGCCCGTTCGTTGTTAGCCCGCAAGCTGGATGCTCGATGCTCGATGCTCGATGCTCGATGCTCGATGCTCGATGCTCGATGCTCGATGCGACAAAACCATAAATCCCTGGACCGTATTGTCAAGGGTCGGGAGCGTGGATCGAGTATCCAGCATCGAGTATCGAATATCTGGTGGGTGGTCGGACATCGGTAAAAGGTAGAATCGCCCTGTTGATCATGACAACGGACGTCATCTACCTCGACTACAACGCCTCGACGCCGTGCGACCCGCGGGTGGTGGAGGCGATGCTTCCCTATCTCACCGGCACATTCGCCAACCCGTCCAGTCGTCATCACCGGCCGGGACGCGATGCCTTCACCGCGCTCGAAGAGGCGCGGAGAGCGGTCGCCCGCCTCCTCGGCGCCACATCGGCGACCGAGATCGTCTTCACCTCCGGCGCCACCGAAGGCAACAATCTGGCGCTGATGGGTATCGCGGGGGGGCAGGCCCGACGAGGTCGGCACATCGTCACTCAGGTCACCGAGCACCCGTCGGTGCTCGAGCCGCTGTTCCACCTGCGGAAAAACGGTTGGGAAATCACTGAAATCGGCGTCGATCCCTCCGGCCGCATCCAACTCGACGAGCTCTCCGACGCACTGCGCGATGACACGGTCCTGGTCAGCCTGATGTTGGCCAACAACGAAACCGGGACGCTGCAACCGGTGGCGCGGGCCGCCGAGATGGCCCGTGAGCGGGGAGTACTGATCCACTGCGACGCCGCGCAGGCCGTCGGCAAGGTGGCCGTGGATGTCGCTACCCTCAACATCGATCTGCTCACCCTGTCCGGCCACAAGCTCTATGCGCCAAAGGGAATCGGCGCCCTCTTCGTGCGGCGTTCACGACCGGCGCTCCGCCTGACTCCACTGGCCCGAGGCGGAGATCACGAGTACGGCCTGCGTTCGGGCACCCCCAACCTCCCTGGCGCGGTGGCGCTGGCTCGCGCTCTCGAGATCGCCGGCGCGAACCTCGAGGCCGAAATGGGCCGGCTGGCGGACATTCGCGACCGGCTCGAGGCCGCAGTCGTCGGCAAGCTGGACGGCTGCTCGGTCAATGGGTCGACAGATCACCGATTGCCGGGAACCTGCAATCTCTCCTTTGCCGGCATCGAGGGCAACGCCCTCCTGGCCTCGTTGCCCGACCTCGCGGTGAGCACCGGTTCGGCCTGTACCTCGGCCCATCCACAGGCATCACCGGTGCTGCTGGCCATGGGTGTGAAACCCGCTCTCGCCAAGGCTTCCCTGCGGCTCAGCGTGGGACGCCCCACCACAACGGACGAGGTCGACCGCGCCGCAGCACGCATCGTCAATGAAGTGACGAGACTCCGTTCGATGCGGTCGGGTTGACCGCAGAAAATTCCCCTCAGTCCGCTTCGTGGTAGAGCACGACACCCTCGAGATCGGATTCAAAGTCGGCAACCTCCACCCGCCATCTGTCGATGAGGGGCTGCAGCAGCTCGGATTTTTCGATGATTCTCCGCACCGCCGCCGAACCAGTCAGGAGGTCGATCGCGGGGATGTCGCTCACGAACTCGTAGGGATCAGAGCGCCACGCAAAAGTCTCGGGATAGAGATCATGGATGGTTTTCAGAATATGTACGCCGAGCACCACCGGCTCGAGGATCTTCCGGTCGGTGACGTGGAACTCTACACCCGAGCATATGGCGCCGGCGTGTTTCTGGAACTGCGGCGTGAAGCAGGCAGCGCGAAAGCCGATACCGGCCAACCCTTGCTCGCGAAGCGCGGCCAGCAACCGCTCGGCATCGATCCAGGGCGCACCCACCAAATGGAAGGGCCGGGTAGTTCCCCGCCCTTCCGACAACGTGGTCGCTTCCACCAGACATAGGCCCGGGTACAGGGTCGCGGTCTCCAGCGTCGGCATATTCGGGCTTGGCGCCACCCACGGCAGACCGGTGGCATCCCACCAATCGCACCGACGCCAGCCGCGGCACGGCGCCACCGTGAGCTCGAGACCCGGATAACGATCACGGTGCAACAGGAGCGCGATCTCTCCCAGACTCAGACCATGTCGCACCGGCACCGGTAGCAGCGACACAAAGCTCTCGAACCCGGGCTCCACCATCCCGCCTTCGCGCACCTGGCCGCCGATCGGGTTTGGCCGGTCGAGCACCAGAACCTCGACCCCCTCGCTCTCACACGCCGCCAGCGCCAGATCCATGGTCGCGGCGAAGGTGTAGTACCGCGTACCGATGTCGGGGAGATCAACCACCAGAACATCGACGTCGGCGAGATCCTGCGGCGACGGCGCCAGGGTCTCGGCAACGTTGCCGTAGAGCGACCTCACCTCGACGCCGGTGACCGGATCACGGAGATCTCCCACCGCTTCCATGTCCTGGGCGACGCCATCGAGCCCGTGCTCGGGGGCGAAGAGCCGCACTGGCTCTCCCGCTCCGGCAGCTATCAGGACGACCCTGGCCGGGTTGAGGTCGGCGGTCACCGCGCTTTGGTTGGCGAGCAGCGCCCACCGCCGTCCGGCAATCAGCTCCGGCGTCTCTAACAGCACTTCAAGACCGGTCACGACGCGTGGCATGCGGGTATCGTACCTCTTCCCGTGCCCGTCTCCGTCTCCGTCTCCGTGCCCGCCGTGATCGCCCAATCCCCGATCGACTCTGAGGCAACAGCCCCGCATCCCATTCGGGCACGGAGACGGAGACGGGCACGGTAGGAGATTCAGATTGACGGGAACTTTTCCCGTTCTTCCGGCATTACATAGGGAGAAGTGGAGGATCAGCGATGACGGTGTATCGATCGAAGGTGTACGCGTGGCGCATGGCGGCGTTGCTGCTGGCAGCGGCATTCGTGACCGTTCCGGCCTCGGCCGGTGATCGCAGCGAGACCGCGTATGCGACCTTCGCCGGCGGCTGTTTCTGGTGCATGGAAGCCGATTTTCAGAAGATTGAGGGAGTGATCTCCGTGACCTCGGGATACACGGGTGGCACCGTGGTCAATCCAACCTACAAACAGGTTTCGGCCGGCGGCACGGGTCATGCCGAAGCGGTGCGCATTGTCTATGACCCGACGATCATCAGCTTTGACGAGCTGCTGGCGATCTTCTGGCACAGCATCGACCCGACCGTGAGCGATCGTCAGTTCTGCGACGTCGGCAGCCAGTACCGGGGCGCGATCTTCTATCACGACGACGCACAGCGTGATGCATCTCAACGGTCTCAGGCGGAGCTCGAGGAGAGCACAGATTTCCCACAGCCGATCGTCACCGAGATCACCGCCGCGACCACCTTCTACCCGGCCGAGGCATACCACCAGGACTACTCCAAGAAGAACCCGATTCGCTATGCGTACTACCGAAAGGGCTGCGGACGCGACCGCCGCCTCGCTGAGCTGTGGGGAGAGAAGCCATGAAAGCTCGTGAGAAATGCAGGCTGGGCATGATCATCACCGTAACCGCCGCGCTGTGCATTGGCGCGCTCACTGCTGCGAGCCCGCCAGCTACCGCTGCTGACGACCGCGGCGAAGAATCACGAGGAGGAATCCAGATGACTGATCAGGAGCTCCGCGAGAAGCTCACGCCCGAGCAGTACCGCGTGACCCGGGAAGACGGTACCGAACCCGCCTTCCGGAACGAATATTGGGACAACCAGCGAGCGGGCATCTACATCGACGTGGTCTCGGGCGAGCCCCTCTTTGCCTCCATCCACAAGTTTGACTCCGGCACCGGGTGGCCGAGCTTCACGCAGCCCCTGGTGACGGACAACATCGTCGAAAAAAAAGACCGGAGCTGGTTCACCATCCGCACAGAGGTGCGTTCTTCAAGTGCCGACTCCCACCTCGGCCACGTCTTCAATGATGGTCCCGCCCCCACCGGTCTGCGCTACTGCGTCAACTCCGCGGCGCTGCACTTTATCCCCGTCGAGAAACTTGAGACGGAGGGATACGGGGAGTTCCTGGCACTCTTCGATGGAGAGCCCTTCACCGGGAAGTAAAACTCCGCCACGAGCGCGACACACGGCGGCCGCCGATCGGTCACAATGGGGCGGCACGGTAAAGGTGGGGAGGCCCAGGGATGACGGTCAGCAAAAAACCCGGCAAGCTCCGTATCGCACTGATCTTCGGCGGACGCTCGGAGGAGCACGAAGTCAGCGTCGTCTCCGCGCGGTCGGTCGACCGCGCCCTGGACAGGGAGAAATTCGACGTCGTGCCCATGGCCATCGACAAGACGGGACTGTGGGCGGACGCCGCCACTGCCGAGCGCGTCCTCTCCGACGCGCCCGTCCGCACCGACTCCGTGCTTCGATTCGAGGGCCGCCACCGCCTCGACCCGCGCCTCCTCGTTGAGAACTTAGACGTCGCCTTTCCGGTGTTGCACGGCCCCTATGGCGAGGACGGCACGATCCAGGGTCTTCTTGAGATGATCAACCTGCCCTTCGTTGGCTGCGATGCCGCCTCGTCGGCGGTGTGCATGGACAAGATCTTCTGCAAGGGGCTGCTCGCACAGGCTGGAATTCCGACCCCTGCCTGGGAGGAGATCGACCGCAGTGTCTGGGGGAAGGACCGAAGCGGCGTCGTCGAACGCTGCCTCGCCCTCGGTCTGCCCGTGTTCGTCAAACCGGCGCGTCTCGGGTCGTCGGTCGGCATCAGCAAGGTGAACGAGGACCTCGATCTCGCCGCCGCCATCAACCTCGCCCTGAGCCACGGCGAGCGCGCGCTGGTCGAGCGCGGTATTGGCGGACGCGAGATCGAGGTGGCGGTGCTCGGAAATCGCGAACCGCGGGCTGCAATCCCCGGCGAAGTGGTACCCGGCCACGAGTTCTACGACTATGAGGACAAATATGTGGACTCGGCCTGTAAGCTGCTCGCGCCGGCTCCGCTCGACGACGAGACGGCGGCTCGGGCGCAATACCTGGCGGTAGCCGTCTTCCGCCTCCTGGCCTGCGCCGGAATGGCCCGGGTCGATCTCTTCCTCGACCGCGACGGAGGTGGTCTGTGGGTCAACGAGATCAATACCATCCCCGGCTTCACCTCGATCTCGATGTACCCGCGGCTATGGGGGCTCTCCGGTCTTGATTACCCGGCGCTGCTCGACGAGCTGGTGCGGCTCGCACTCTCGCGTACTGCCGGCCAGTCATGAGTTCTTTTTTGCTTTGGATTTCTGGATGCGAGTATCGGGGAACAATTGACCTTGGAGGAAATCCAAAGAAAAAAATGAAGAAACGAAAAGGTTGACCTCCTCCCCCCCGCAGACTATGGTCCGCGCGTGGAGTGAGCCACCGCCGACTCCGCGTTCGAACAAGGAGAAAACCCATGAAGAAGATCACCCGTGAAGAGGCCCTCGCCTACCACACCGGAAAGCGGCACGGCAAGACCGAAGTGGTCCCCACCAAACCCTGCATCACTCAGCGCGATTTGTCGCTCGCCTACACCCCCGGGGTGGCGGAACCGTGCCTCGAGATCGCCCGCAACCCCGAGCTGGTCTACGAGTACACCAACAAGGGAAACCTGGTGGCGGTGGTGTCAAATGGCACCGCGGTCCTCGGACTCGGTGACATCGGGCCGATGGCGGGCAAGCCGGTAATGGAGGGCAAGGGCGTCCTCTTCAAGACCTTCGCTGACATCGACGTCTTCGACATCGAGGTCGACAGCAAGAGCCCGGCAGAGATCATTCGATTCTGCGAGCTCCTCGCGCCCACCCTCGGAGGCATCAACCTCGAGGACATCGGCGCCCCTGACTGCTTCGAGATCGAGGAGGCGCTCAAGAAGAGCTGCGACATTCCGGTCTTCCACGATGACCAGCACGGCACCGCCATCATCTCCGGCGCCGCCCTGGTCAACGCCCTCGAAGTTGTGGGCAAAAAAATCGGCGACGTCAGGGTCGTTTTTTCGGGCGCCGGCGCGGCCGGCATCGCCTGCGCGACCTTCTATCTCTCGCTCGGCGTCAAACCCGAGAACCTGCTGTTGGTCGACTCCAAAGGCGTGATCTACAAGGGCCGCACGGAGGGCATGAACACGTACAAAGAGCGCTTCGCGGTCGATACCGGCGCCCGCACCCTGGCCGACGCGATGAAGGGCGCCGACGTCTTTGCCGGGGTCTCGGTCAAGGACCTGGTATCCCAGGAGATGGTGAAGACGATGGCCGACAATCCGGTCATTTTCGCCATGGCCAATCCGGAGCCCGAGATCTCACCCGAGGACGCCCTCGCCGCGCGGCCCGACGTCATCATCGCTACCGGTCGCTCCGACTACCCCAACCAGGTCAACAACGTGCTCGGATTCCCCTTTATCTTCCGCGGCGCTCTCGATGTAGCGGCCACCGGCATCAATGAGGAGATGAAGCTGGCCGCGGCCCACGCGCTGGCCGACCTCGCGAAGGAGGACGTACCGGACTCGGTGGTCCGGGCGTACGGCGGCAAGCCCCTTCGCTTCGGCCGCGATTATCTGATTCCAAAGCCTTTCGACTACCGGGTGCTGCTGTGGGAGGCGCCGGCGGTGGCCGAGGCAGCGATAATGAGCGGCGTCGCGCGCAAGCCGTACTCTTCGAAAGAAGACTACATCCGCGAGCTGGAAAACCGGCTGTCGCGCACCCGACAGGTCATGCACGGCGTCTTCGACCAGGCCAAGCTCGATCCCAAACGGATCCTCTTCCCCGAGGGCGAGGCGGAAAAGATCGTCCGCGCCGCCAAGATCCTCGCCGAGGAGGGCATCTGTAAGCCGGTGCTCATCGGTTCCGAGGAGATCATCGCCGGGTTGCTCGCCGACCACGAGGTTCCCGAGGGTGCGGTCGAGGTGGTGGATCCGGCAAGCGACGGCACCAGCGAGGCCTACGCCGAGGTCCTCGCCCGCACTCGCTGGCGCCACGGGGTCACCCTCGACAATGCCCGCAAGCTCATGCGCGACCCGGTCTACTTCGGCAACATGATGCTGCACCAGGGCGACGCCGACGGCTTGATCGCGGGTCTCACCATGTCCTATCCGGAAACCATTCGTCCGGCCCTGCAGATCCACAAGACGCGCGAGGGCATCGAGAAAGCGGCCGGCCTGTACCTCCTGCTTTTCGAAGACCGGATGCTGTTCATCGCCGATACCACTGTCAATCAGGATCCGACCGCCGAGGAGCTGGCCGAGATTGCCTTCCTCGCCAGCCAGGCGGCGGAACACTATTTCGGGGTCAAACCGAAGGTAGCCATGCTCTCCTACTCGAACTTCGGTTCCAACATCGATTCCCGTTCGAGCAAGGTCCGCGAGGCCGTCGCAATCGCCGAGCAGCGATGGCCCGAGCTCGTCATCGAGGGCGAAATGCAGGCCGATACGGCCGTCGAACCCAGTGTCGCCCATGAGGCCTTTCCCCTGTCGCGGATCCAGGGCGACGCCAACATCCTGGTCTGCCCCGACCTCGAGTCGGCCAACATCGCCTATAAGCTGCTGTGGCGGTTGGGCAAGGTCGAAGCCATCGGACCGATCCTTACCGGCATCAACGCGCCGGTCCACGTTCTCCAGCGCGGCGTCGACGTCAACGACATCGTCAATATGGCCGCTCTCTGCGGCGTAAAAGCGCAGCGCTGGAGTTAGCCCGCATATCTCACCACGTCGCGTTGCGAGGCCCGCGAGATGTCGTGAGATGTGGCGTTTTCGACCTGAAGGGCGCGGAGTCGCACTTCACAGTACGTCGAGCACCCCGATGGGAGAAAACGCAGCAGATTGCGGCATATCGCGGACCGTAGTAGCGACGTGGTGAGATATGTGGGTAGCCCGCACTTCTCACCGGGTGTCGGCGTACGGCGGGAATGACATTCCCGTACCGTGCTGTTGTCTATTACCGTGAAACCATTAGCCCGGTCTTCTCACCGGGTTAGAACGGCGGGCCTCGGGCCCGCGCCGCTTGGAGGTCTCCCGTGAAAGACACTCTCGCCGCCGTGCTTGCCCACAAGGGCACCAAAGTCCACTGCGTGGTTCCGGACGCCACCGTCCTCGCCGCAGTCCGTAAAATGAACGAGGAGCGAATCGGCGCTCTGCTGGTGTGCGACGGCAGTGATGTGCTCGGGATCTTCACCGAACGTGACATCCTCTGTCGGATCGTCGACAGCACCCGCGATCCGGCCACCACCGCAGTGGCAGAGGTCATGACCGATGAACTGGTCGCGGTGCCTCCCGGAACCCTGGTCGAAGAGGCGATGGCGGTGTTCACCGCGAAACGGTGCCGGCATTTGCCCGTGATCGAGGACGGGAAACTGGTCGGGCTGGTTTCGATCGGCGATCTCACCAGCTGGGTGAGCCGCCACCAGGAGGTACATATTCAGGACCTCGTCAACTTCATTACCGGAAAGTATCCCGCGTAATTCGAGTTTCGGGCGGTTCTTTTTTTCGGCCTGCGCCACGGCGGCGCAGGCCGGAAAAACGAAAAAGAGGAAAGCACATCAGGAAACAGATTTCTGGCCAGTGTAGACTGGTAGGCACGAAAAAAACTCGGAGGAGTTGCCATGAGGGGTCTACTGAAGTCGTTTGTTTTGCTCACACTGGTTTTCGCGTTCGTCGCCGTGCCACCACTGGCGGCACAGGAGGAGGCCGCCGGCGGGTTGCGCTACTCGATCACGGTCACCAGATTCGAGAACCGGGCCGGTTGGCACGGCTACTGGGACCTCGGCGATGCCTGGGACACGGTGCTGACCGACATGCTCAACCAGACCGGTCGCTTCATCGTCCTCGGCGAGACCGACATGCGCGCGGCGGCTCTCGACGAGCAGGACTTCGCCGCCTCGGGTCGCACCGCCGGCGGCAAGAAGGCGCCAGTCACGGGGCAGATGACACCTGCCCAGCTTCTGGTCAAGGGCGCCATCACCCATGTTCAGGGTGACACCGGCGGCGCCGGCGGTGGCGTCCGTGTCAAGGGATTCAAGATCGGCGGTGGCGGCGGCAAGGGCGAGGTCAACGCCACCATCTACATCGTCGACTCCACGACGGGTCAGGTCGTGGCCTCCAAGAGCGTTGTCGGCACCCACAAGAAGAAGGCGCTCAACGTCGGCTACGCGACCGGCAGCTACGGCGCAGCATTCGGTGGGCACAAGAACGACAATGTCGGCCTTGCAGTTCAGGACGCCTGCGCAGAGGCCGTCGCCTTCATGCTCGAGCAACTGCCGAACATTCAATGGACGGGCTCGGTGGTGCTGATCAAGAACGGAAAGGTCTATGTCAACCGCGGCACCCGGGAGGGCATATCGGTCGGCCAGCACTTTTCGGTCGGCGAGGTTGAGGTCCTGCGCGACCCGGACACCGGCGAGGTGCTGGACGAGAGCATGACCGAGTTCGCCCAACTGAAGGTCG